>JALVDQ010000211.1 GCA_027008885.1 Thiotrichaceae bacterium
GGCTGTATCAATAACTCGACTCTGATAACCTTTTTGATCTCCAAACCCTCCATCTTTGTTTTGCAACAATAAAAGTTTAGCCACTAGAGCCGTTGCATCCCACCCTGCTTCTACCAAAGCAATAATCTTCCTTGAGAGTATTTCTGTTTTCTCATCACCTTGCATACCTATAAAAGCACGTGCATCAATCACGCCTGGTTGCAATTCCTCACTGAGTAAATGATAAGTACGGAGTACTTCAGCTGTTGACTGAGCAGGAAAGGAAACATCAATTGTATTGGCATACGAGCCGTCGGCATTTACTTGTGTCTCAAGCCAGCTAATGCCATCAGCATAAGCTGTATAAGGAATTAGAAAAGAAAAGAAAAAAAGTAGAAAAGAGAAAAATCGAAGTAAAAAATAACCTAAAAAACGGGTACTATCGTGATTGTAGCTACGCTTCACTTCTAACATAAAATATAGTCCTAAATGCGGTTATCCATGGATCATTTGATATATAAAATCACTATTAACGGGAAGGGTAATAATATCCCGTTGATTAAGAAGTTTTTATATTGGGTCCCAAAACTAATTCATTAAGATAAAAACTCAATGATTACTCTGATGGACGGTTGCTTTCAAAGGATTAAGTCATAAGTAATCCATATTGCTATTCCCAAAAAGCCCTGATTAAGTTAATTAATTATAAAGACTTAACACATCTTATATATTTAAGCTATTTATATTACAGTGAATTTAAGTGCAAAACAGGTTATGACCTGCTTAACCGAAGTATTTTGACAGATCTATATCAACCAAAATGATTAAATTTAACTGCCATTATTTGTTGTAATCAACTATGGTATTTATGGTAACAATGTGCCTGCTCTTCTGGAATATGTTGCACATATTTCCCGTATTCCGCGAAGCTTCATACGGGCTACATTAACGCAACGTTACTACGCAAAAATATGTAAAAAACAGGGGGGATGGGTTTATAAGGTTATCCGCAGTTTATGGATTCGGATTTGGTGTCATGTCCTTATTTATCTGCTCAATCACTGCCAGCGGGTTCTTTGCCTGGGTGATTGGGCGTCCGACCACGATATAGCTAACACCAGCGCGGCAAGCTTCTGCGGGTGTCATTAAACGTTTCTGATCACCTGCGTCTGCGCCTTCTGGACGAATCCCCGGTGTCACCATAAGAAAGTCTTCGCCTAGCTGTTCGCGCAAATATTGGGCTTCGCGTGCAGAGCAAACAACACCATCCAGACCTGATTTTTGCGTAAGTTGTGCCAGTTGTTTTACCTGTTCTTGCGGACTGCTGGATACATTGATACGTTTAAGCTGCTGTGCGTCCATCGAGGTCAAAACGGTGACTGCGATTAACTTTGAGGAGGATGCCGCATCCACTAATGCCTGTTTTGCGGCTTGCATCATAATATCACCACCACTGGCGTGAACATTCATCATCCAGACGCCCAGACTGGCTGCGCTCCGACATGCTGATGCCACCGTATTGGGTATATCATGAAATTTCAAATCAAGAAATACGTCATAGCCAAGATCGACCAGTTGACGTACTAAATCAGGACCAGCCGCAACATAAAGTTCAAAACCAACTTTAAGTTTACAGTTTGCTGGCGACAACTGCTTTACAAAATCCAAAGCTTGCTGTTTGGTTGAAAAATCCAATGCAATGATTAATTTACTAGACATTTTTATTCTGAATCCTTATGTATGATCTATCGTATCCCAATGATGGCAAGCAGGGCAACGCCACAGAAAGTCATGCATTTTGTAGCCACAATGCATACAACGAAAGGCAGGCAAACCCTGCAAATAGTTTTTTAATGCCCTGCTAATTAATTCAAGGTATTTACAGGAATCTTTGCTATCTATTTCTTTTATTATGTATTCTGAGGATTTGTAAATTGATTCTACTGACATTTTTTCAGTCGATAATTCAGTCTCAACAAGTTTATTGAGTTCGGTGCTGATCAAATTATTGTTTACTGCCAGGCGGATAATATGTTCAAAAACAGTGGCATTCCTGTTTTTCCTGTAAAGTTTGATTAATGTATTCAGAAGTGATTCAAGCCCTTGAACTTTTTTTGCCGAATCTTCAAGTTTGGGAAAAAGCATGCTTAAAAGACGGCTATCCTGCTTTATTGCACCAAGATAGCTATCCTGAGCCTGTAAAAATTTTTTCTGGTGATAGGCTATATCGCCAACTAAAGACATCAGGCGGGTTGATTTTTTATATGCCTTGCGGGCTTCTCCCAAATATTGATCGACCTGGTGAAGCTTGCCTTGCTGTAATGCCTCGTCTGCCAACTCACAATAATAATGTGATATGAGTGCTTTTTCGTTAAATTTATTTTGTGTGGCTTTCCTGTCTAAATATTTACTAAAACAGGTGGTTGTTTCAATTGCTTTTTCCCATTCCCTGGTTTGTTCGTAGATTGTTCGCAAAGAACTGCAAACAAGACTTTTTGATATATTTTTGCTCAAGTTGTTATCCTTGAGTAGTTCCTGAAAAACACTTTCGGCTCTATCCAGCATACCTGCCGCAAAGAAATCAAGACCCAGGGAAAACATTGCCTTATGCTTTTGTTCCTGCCTGAGATTGGGTCTTGCAATGAGGTTTTGATGGACACGCAAAGCCCTGTCTACCTCTCCCCTGTTGCGAAACAAGTTACCGAGCAACTGATATGTTTCAGCGGTATATTCATCAATATCAGGGTAGTTTAAAAAAACCTCAAGTGCTTTATCAGGTTCTTCATTTAACAGATAGTTGACGCCTTTAACAAAATGACCTGAAAGCTCACGTTGTTTTTTCTGGTTATTGTTAAATTTGTTGCGAGCTGCCTTCCAGCCTGAATAGAAGGCAAGCGGAAGAAGTAAAAACAGGATTTCTACCATTTAGTTTATCTGGATAAAAGCGGCAAGCGTAGTCAAGTATGCTATAAAGAAATCAATCCTGTATCGGATATCGTTCTTTTGATGCATCCACGCGCTCTCTTAACTCTTTTCCTGGCTTGAAATGAGGAACATATTTTGCAGCGAGATGAACTGTTTCGCCTGTCTTGGGATTTCGTCCGCTACGGGCTGCACGATGATGCAGTGAAAAGCTGCCAAACCCGCGTATCTCAATTCTCTCTCCTGTTGCCAGAGCTTCACTCATTTGTTCAAGCAATATTTTGACTGATAGTTCAATGTCTTTATTGCTCAAATGGCTTTGTTTTCGTGAAAGAACATTAATTATTTCAGATTTAGTCATACCTTCTCTCCCTGAATATCCGTACGGTCATAAGATTCTACCTTTATTTACCTAGAAATAATAGTATAGTAATTCGAATAAACAACTGAAAACAATAAAAAAAGCCAGAAACATCCCAATTTCCGGCTTTTTCTGTACTAAAAAACAGCAGATGTTAATTATTTCTCAAGCTGTTCCTTGAAAATATCACCCAATGTTCCTGTACTTGGGGTATTACTGCTGTATTCTTTTAATACTTCCGCTTCTTCTGCATAATCTTTTGCTTTAATAGAAAGATTAATCGAGCGTGTCTTACGGTCAACGCCCATAAACTTGGCTTCAATTTCATCACCAACGTTCAGGACAGTGCTTGCATCTTCAACACGATCTCGTGAGATTTCAGAAGCGCGCAAAATGCCTTCGATATTATCACCAAGATCAACTTTTGCCATCTTCGGTGAAACTTCTGTTATCTTGCCTTTGACAATGCTTCCTTTTTCATTTGCCGCGATAAAGAGTGAAAACGGATCCTGGTTAAGTTGCTTGATACCCAGGGAAATACGCTCGCGCTCAGGGTCAACTGCAAGGATAACTGCTTCAACTTCATCACCTTTCTTGAAGTCACGAACAGCTTCTTCTCCTGGAACATTCCAGGAAATATCAGACAGATGTACCAGACCATCAATACCACCTTCAAGCCCGATAAAGATACCAAAGTCGGTAATTGACTTAATCACACCCTTAACCTGATCGCCTTTTGCTGCTGATTTTGCAAACTCATCCCAGGGGTTTGGCTTGCATTGTTTCATGCCAAGTGAAATTCGACGCCGGTCGGCATCAATCTCAAGTATCATGACTTCTACTTCTTCACCCAGAGTGACTACTTTGGCAGGATTAACATTCTTGTTGGTCCAGTCCATTTCAGATACATGAACCAGTCCTTCAACACCGTCTTCGATTTCGACAAAACAGCCGTAATCAGTGAGGTTACTGACTTTTCCGAAGAGGCGCGTATTAACAGGATAACGACGTACAAGATCCTGCCATGGATCATCACCCAGTTGTTTAAGTCCAAGCGATACACGGCTCTTTTCCTTATCAAATTTAAGAACCATGACGTCGATTTCAGCTCCAATTTCAAGCACTTCTGATGGATGCTTAACACGCTTCCATGCCATGTCCGTGATATGCAGCAGACCGTCAATTCCACCAAGATCAATAAAGGCACCGTAATCAGTAAGGTTCTTTACAACACCCTTGATCTGCTTGCCTTCTTCAATACTTTCAAGCAATGCTTCACGCTCAACGCTGTATTCATCTTCAACAACTGCGCGACGAGAGACAACAACATTGTTACGTTTCTGATCCAGTTTAATCAGCTTAAATTCAAGCTCTTTTCCTTCCAGATATGCGGTATCACGCACTGGGCGTACATCAACCAGTGAACCTGGCAGGAAGGCACGAATATCGCCAAGCTCTACGGTGAAGCCACCTTTGACCTTGCCAGTAATCACGCCTGTAATAATTTCGTCATTATCCAGTGCTTCCTGAAGAATTTCCCATGCACGCAGGCGACGAGCCTTTTCACGGGACAATTTGGTTTCACCAAATCCATCTTCTACACTTTCCAGTGCAACTTCGATTACATCGCCAACTTTGGCAACAATCTCACCTGCTTCATTTTTAAATTGTTCGGCTGGAATAACCCCTTCAGATTTAAGCCCAGCACTTACAGTTACAAAATCAGGAGTAACATCTACTATAGTCGCACTAATAAGAGAACCCGGGTTCATCTCAATATAAGTTAGACTTTCTTCAAATAACTCCGCAAAACTTTCACTCATGGTATTAAAACCTATTTCAATATAACGTCGATAAACCCATATCAGACGGTCAAATTAAACAGATCACCTAAAGACAACCAGGATATTCATTATTTGTTGCCGGGCTTTTAAATGAACTGTTAAAAAATAATATTTTTGGGTAGTGGCTTTATCCGTTGATTTGCTACGCTCACTACCGTTTTTGATACGCTTCCAGAACTCTGTTGACCACTTCATCAATGCTTAATTCACTTGTATCAATGATTATGGCATCGTCAGCAGGAACAAGCGGTGCGTCTTTTCTTTGCATATCACGCGCATCACGCTCTTCTATATCACGAATCAAGCCGCGCAGATTAGCACTAATGCCCCTTTCTTTCAACTGATTAAGTCGTCGTTCCCCTCTTATTTCTGCACTCGCCGTTAAAAAGATTTTAAGTTGTGCCTCAGGAAACACAACTGTACCCATGTCGCGCCCGTCAGCAACCAGACCAGGAGCCTTGAGAAATTGTCGCTGGCGCTCTAGTAATGCTTGCCGTACAGACTGGAAAGCTGCTACCCGGGAAGCCGTATTACCACATTGCTCTGAACGAATTGCCTCTGTGACATCCTTGCCTTCGAGCAGTATATCAATGCCCTGCTCTTCGTTTGGAGTAAAAATAACATCCAGGTTTTTTGCAAGCTCATAAAGTCTGGCTTCTGCGTCAGAAGTCTCCAGAGCAATTTTTCTCTCTAATGCGGCAAAAGCGACCAGCCGATATAAAGCACCGCTATCAAGAATATGCCAGCCAAGCTCTTCTGCAACTCGCTGTGATATTGTTCCTTTTCCTGAGCCTGCAGGACCGTCTATCGTGATTACAGGAAAAGTTTTATCTGTGTTGCTCACTGATTCTCTCTTTTAAATTTATAAACAATGCTTATTATGCCTATTTCTTGACAAAACGCACAAAAACTTCTATCTATATTAGTATATTCTCATATTCTATATTAGAATATGTACTACAACATAAACATTTAACCGATAGGAGAATACGACAATGAAAAAACTTATGATAGTTCTTGCTCTTGCAATGGCTTCGTTATCAATAACAACAACTGCACAAGCGAACTGGTTTGGAAGCAATAATGGCGAATGGAAAATGGGACCTTACGGACCCTACTGGGATGAAAGTGACTGGCCTGAGTGGACTCCAATGTACTGGATGGAAGAGTTTATGGATGAGTGGGATGACGATGATGACAACTGGAATTTTGGTGGCGGCTATGGCGGCTATGGAGCTCCTTATGGTGGTTATAATATGGCTCCTTATGGTTATGGAATGCCTCCTTACGGCTATATGCCTCCCGCAGGTGGATATAATTATCCGGTTCCACCAGCACCTGTTGCTCCAACAGTACCCGCACAATAATAATCAATAATCCACATATTTCATCGAATCAGAACGGCACAATGAAACTGGCAGGTTTCATTGTGCCGTTCCTTATATCTGAGTCCATAACTTCCAGTAAAGCCGTGGATTGTTATGTTATAATGCAAGTTTCGGAGTTCAAATCGATAGTTATGCAGAGGAACACAGAGATATTCGCAGAGAACCGCAGAGATTATAAAGAAGGAAAACAATTTACACCTGTTTGCACACCTCTTCGTTTGCACACCTCTTCGTTTGCACACTTTGTTTGATACTTTTTATAATGTTAACTCCGTGGTTCTCTGCAAAAAACTCTGCGGCTCTCTGCGTTACTTAAACTGAATGACCGGAATCAGTGTTTCTATGCTGTTTCTGAACACCGAAACTTTAGTTATTCTTTAGTTATTAATGAAAGTGACTACTCAGTGTAATCCGTAAATGAAAACAACCAATACAACCGCAAGGAAACAATTATGAAAAAAATTATTCTCTCTCTTACATTAATTTCAACGCCACTGCTGCTTAATGTAAGTTATGCCAATCAATTTTTCCCTGGCAATTCCAGGGGATTTAACTGGGGCAATGGAAACAATGGGACGAGCTGGAACATGCCTAAATTCAGCTGGGGTAACGGGAATGGCTACAATTCTGGAAGTAGCTGGAATATGCCAAGTTTCAACTGGGGCAGTAATAATAATGGTAGCCGCTGGAGTATGCCAAGTATGAGCTGGGGCAATAATAACCGATATAGAAATGGTCCAAACTGGAATATGCCAAATTTCAACTGGGGTAACGGAAATGGCTATAATTCTGGCAATAACTGGAATATGCCAAGCATGAACTGGGGAAATAACTGGAACAATGCACCCAGACCCAATTATGGAAACAATGGATACTACGGTGCCAATAGACCAGCTTATAACTTTGCCCCTCCCCCTGCCAACATGCCTGTACCACCGCTCAAACCACAAGCTGTACCGCCACTTTATAATGTGACACCACCTACAAATAGCAAACCAAAAACAAACATTCAGACTCCCAGACCATCTGTTCCTGCTGCTCCTTCAACGACACCAAAAGCCACCACAACGACTATTGACATAATTCCAAAACCAAGTGAAGTAAAAGGAGTGATACTGGCACCTGAAAATAAACCTGCTGCAACTTCAAACACTCCCGGTAGCGTTGACAAGATGCCAGTTATACAAAAGTAATTTTCAGCGTAATCCTGACGCATAAGTAAAAATATATAAAAAAAGGGGGGGATGGGTTATCAGAGGACAGAAGGCAGAAGGACAGCAACGTAGCCCGTATGAAGCCCCGCGGAATACGGGTACAGGTTACGCAAAAATATGTGAAAAACAGGGGGGATGGGTATTTGTTTCTAATCTCCTCCTTGTTTATCCTCTTTTCAGATTCAGATGATCATGTGCAATCGTGCTATCCCAACTCATTAAACACATACAGTTTCCCAAAAACAGTGAGCAAAAGCTACAGGCTCAACGCCTGTTTCATGGTCGCGGACATTGTTACGATGACTTAAACCATGTCACTGTTGACTGGCTACCACCCGTTATTTTAATTACTTTATACAAGCCTGAAGCAATTCAGCTTATCGAAAATCTTGCCGCTAAACTAAAGTCTTTATTACCCGAATGTAAAAGCGTACAACTACAACATCGCTATCTTCACCAGGGACCGCTTGATGTTATTAGCGGTGAAGAAATCTCTCGGCTAATTATTCAGGAAAATAAGCTGAAATTTCAAATTACACTTGGAAAATCCAGAAACAACGGTTTGTTTCTGGATATGAAAAATGGTCGACAGTGGGTGCAAAACAATAGCAAAAACAAACGGGTATTAAACCTGTTTGCTTATACCTGTGGGTTTTCTGTAGCAGCAATCGCTGGAGGAGCATTGTCAGTCTACAATATTGACTTGAGTCGAAGTGCCCTGGCAACGGGCAGAGAAAATCACAGACTGAACCAGCAATCACTTGCAAATGTAAAGTTTGAAAAGCTAAATATCTTCAAATCATTTGGACGTATAAAAAAACAGGGTCTATATGACTTAATGATCTGTGACCCACCTACCTTTCAGAAAGGAAGTGTCAATATCGCAAAAGATTATCCCAAAATTATTCGTCGTTTAAATGAGTTTATGGCTGCCCAGAGTACACTCCTGCTTTGTTTAAACTCATTGGATCTGGATCAGAATTTTTTGTTAGAAATTGTTAGAGAATACGCCCCCGAGTATCAATTTATCAAATTGATCAAGACACCAGAAATTTACCATGATGCTGAAGACAGGGGGCTTAAAATACTCTGTTTCAAACGCGATTCTATTTCCAGCAACGTCTGACTTGCTCTGCCGTCTGACTTCCATTTGTACCTTTTTTTCCGGTACTGGAAAGTGTAAAGCGGGGGCATTCAGTATCATTCAACTGTGAACCCTTGGGAGTAGCCTTTAAGACAAACGAGGTACAGGGCGTTGCCGATCCTGAACTACAACCTGCTGGAAGCACTGAATCGACAGTGATTGTATATACATTTTGTTCGCTGTTAATCGTATCTGTTGCCAGCCCCAGTGTTGTCAGGCTTTCTGCATAACTCATATTCTGTGCAAAAAAACCTTCCTGCATTTGGGCAATACGCAATAATTCTACCTTTGCATCAGAGCGTTTTCCTTTCTGCACACTCTTTACATAACTGGGGTAAGCTATCGCTGTCAGTATTGCAACGATAGCAACAGTAATCATAATTTCCATCAGGGTAAAGCCCTGTTCTTTATTATTATTTAACATTTTTTACCTTATTTTTATTTTAATGTTTATTATTGTCATTGCCTGAATCCATAGTAGTCTCTACTGATTCAGGCTAACCCGACCTGTAAACACAGGTTTAAGCGACTTTAAGTACCCGCTCAAAATTAATCTAACAATTTATCCCCTGTTTTCTGATCTTCTTCGTTATTGCTTTGGTCACATAGCCCAACTATGCTCCCGTCGCAATGCCTTGAGTATCAAAAAACAGGAAACCAAATTTTGTTAAATCAATTTTGCCAGGAGCCTGTCTGAGAATAACCAAAAATACGATTTCAATAATTTAACAAAAATTAAGTTCTTTATTTTCAATAACTTAAAAAATTGGTTTTTTGAAAAATTGTTGATTTCTTAGTTTACTTATTTGTCCTTTTCCAGCCAATAAATCTTTGGCAGAGTCTTGCTTAATGGAACCGGTTTCAGAGCCAAAGTATTATTTCCGGCGATCTTCGGTGCGTTCCCTGCGTGAATTTCGATAGTCTCGGTACAGTCTGTATAGGTACACGCACCCCCAGTACTTGACTGAAAACCTGGTTTTACAATTTGGGGTGTATCCGGAATTTCTCCACCACTACCAATAGGAACCGGGCTATCTGAAGAATCACTCACTGTTCCATCGCCATTTAAATCCAGTGCTGCCTTGCCTGTTAACAGATCAAGCACATACAAACTTGACTGATTGGTGTTGCTGGTACCACAGAGAACGCCATTATTAGTCGAATTTGTAATTGATGAGATGGCAAATGTGGTAAACATAACCTTATTCTGGAAGGTTACAGAACTGGATAAAGATTTTTCACCACTTAGACCTGTCTGGGACAATAGTAGTTTCCAGCCCCTCTTACCACCTGGTGTTGCCAGTTGTGTTATCAGGTCTTCGCCACTGGTTAAGGGAGCATCGTAAAGATTTCCTGGCAAAATATTTTGGCTTGAAGTCGGAGTATTAAATACATTCTCGTCCAGCAGCATATAGAAATAGTTATCAACACTGGTATCAAGTGGCTCAGGACGTTTTCCACTGCCAACTGATACACTCAGGATTACCCTGCCGCCACGTTTGAAGAGGGCAACATCTGGCTCATTGAAAAACTTTCGCTGCTCGGCAGCAGAGGTTCCAGCGAGTGATGCCAGAATTGTTAACTTGTAATCGTCAATACTATTGTCCTTGTTGGGATCAAGATCAACCCGAAGCACATGACCGCCTGTATCAGTAAAATAAAGGCGATCAGCAGAACCATTTCTATCTATATCAAGAACTTTAATTTTACCAGGAACGGCATATTCCAGTTCAGGTGCGGTAATCAGTTTTACCAAAGCACCTGTATCTGCATCTACAATAAAGACAGCTGCTGCCACGCGACTTGCATTTTTATCGGTATCCGGCGTATCTGTGTCCAGATGGTTGTCATCAATATAGCCTCCACCAAAAATCAATACATCCTTTGCATTTGCTGATCCACCGTATTTCAGTTTTGCAACGGTAGGTTGTGACCATGTGTACCCTAATTTGGAATGGGAAAATTTCCATTTTAATACAGGATTTTCAGGATCACTTACGTCCAGTGCATAGTAAGTTTTACCTCCTCGACGCAAACCAAAATAGATTACAGCAGTTTCTCCAGATTCCATAACGCCATTGTTATTTGAATCATAAAGTGTCAGTGGTGCATCAACACCATACAAGTGATAATCAAGCTTAGTATGTTGATATTGAGGTTTTATATTTTTGAGTAATTCCTGGGGCATGTAGGCAAACAGTTCTTTGCCTGTGCTCGATTTAATAGCATGTAAAAAGCCTTCATTTGTACCCACAAAGACAACACTTTCAGAGCCACCTGTCATTAACTGCACGGGTTTACTATGGATGATATCTCCCATATGAAATCTTGGAGAGCCTCCAGAGCCAAAACCAGAAATAAATTTTAACAAGTTTGTTCGGCTTGCTGCGCTTACTCCAAGCTGGCTTGCTGTTGCATCCATTATACTAACCAGTGCAGTGCCATTATCAGTGAATATTTTTCTCTGTGCCGGGACAAGGTTACTCGCCGCCCCTCCACTTTCTGTTGCACTCACGGAAGTCGTAGTAGATGACCACAAATCATTGACATCATCCCGCAATTTTCCATTTGCATCTGTCGCCTTAAGGTTGTTTTTGCCATAAAGCTCTCCGTTTTTCAGCTCATATTTTTTCAGGTTTCCATTCCAGAACGAGCCAGCTGTACGGTTGAATACAGGCACATAAACATATTTGTCATGGGTTAGCATTGTTGCTGTATTTACAGTATAGGTTGGCGCGCTAAAAGAGCGAGCTCTTTTACTAATGCCTACAATTGCCTGTTTGAATGCAGCTGTTAATTGAGCCCTGTTGCTTGCAGCAACAAAAGCCCCACCACCGTGATTAGCCAAATCATAAAGATAAGCAGATGTTTTGGAACCGGATCCAAGTGATAATCCAATGGTATAAAGTGAAATAGTCTGATTTCCATTTACACTAGCACTATGATCGTTATTCTGCATAAACTCGGCAAGTTCAATACCGCACTGACCAGCGCCAGAGTCCCAGTCCGAAAAATCATCCTGACCATCTGAATTATAATCATTAATTGCACAGTTCGTGGCACCGATCAGGTTCATAATCTCTGAACGTCTGGTTTGCAAGGTAGGTTCACCATCTGTTAACAGAATGATGCCATTACTCGCACATTCATTTGTAATAGGTGACTTATAGGTAAGCGTCCCGCTAGTGGAAGAAGCATCACAATGCTCTACTTCAAAATCACAGGTATATGTCGTAGTCGGTGTGGCATCACAGAAAAAGCGAGTTCGATCCTCTTCACACAAAATCTCATTTCCTGTTGTATTACAAGTAGTAACCCCTTCAGAATCAGTATCACATGAAATTACGGGTTCTTCCCAACAGGAATGATAGCCGGGATTTGCTGCTGTACATTCAGCTATGGTTGTATAGGAAGAATCACAAACCCTGACTGCCGGATCAATTGCTTCACTGGCGCAGTTGGTTCCCAAACCACAACTTGTTTCTCCTTCTGCACATCTTTCTCGATTATTAGTATTGCTTGTACAATTAGTACCTCCCGTCGGATCAGAACGGGTAAGGCGCTCTGTGGTAGTCGTACAACTACCAGGAACTTCACTTAGTGATCCGGTATAGGTAGATGGATGCGCTGCATGAACATCATCTGGAAAAAATCGACCCAAATCTACATTCTCACCCCGGAAATAAAGTACAGCTTCATATAAAGCATCAACGATAGGAGTTCCTCCCAATGGATCCCATAGCTCTGATGAAGATATTTCGGTTAAATATTCCCGTGTATTTTTCGTACCAGCGGAAGGCATATAGCTAGTACCAGGATGGGTAAAAGTAGCATTACTCAAAATAGTTTGGGCAGGCACGCCTTGTATAGGCGCTATAGGATAAGTGATACCATGAGCTCCATCATTCCACCCATCATCATTTTGGTACGCTCCTGAGAAAACAGAAAGCCCAATATTAATATTGTCAAAGTCTGTATCATTAATAATATCCTGGAATGCACCTCTTAATACATCAATACGACTTGATTCAGAAGAACCTGGATAACTGCCATTAACACCAGATAAATCCCATTGCATACTTCCAGACAGATCCATTACAAAGAGAATATTTGATCCATTTGACAATTTTTCGCTTAGAATATCAATATCATCAGCTATTGCATGTTGATATAGACCAAAAGCCAGTAATACCGCAACATATATTTTTTGAGTAAATCCACGCATAACAATACCTAATTTTTATTTTTAATATTTCAGCAATAAAAGCACAGAACAATAGTGCAAAATATGCAATTAATTTTTCAGTTTTCCTGGCGCCCAGCCTTCCGTATGAAGTGCTCTGGCCCCAGTAGAATTTAAACTTGCCTGGGCATTTGTTTCAAAAACAAAACAGAGCCCTGCACTATTTGCCAAAGCAGAGGGAGGACATTGAACCAGCATATTTAACTTCGTCACAGTCGCCTGCTGCGATAAAGTTACCCCTGCTGATACAACTTCAGCGGGTGAATTAAAGACACTTGCAGGAACATGATAAGGAACACCTGTGCCTAACTCTGCGGCTTTTTTCATGCTTAATTTGGCAGAGCCCGACAAGGATTTAGCCAAAGCAGATTCTGCTCCCTGGAAAGTCAACATGGTAAACATGCTATTCCCTGCAATTTGGGTTTTTATACCAGAAATATTCACTGCACTCACACCCAGAATAGTAATCAAAAGTAGCAGAATGATTGCAATAAGAAGTACCGCTCCTTGTTGCTTTTTATACTCTTTCATTTTATTTGACCTTATTTTTATAGTGTATTTCGTAAACGTACCGTTGTTGTAAACACCTGACGTTCATATTTATCATTTGCTGAGGTTACAGATTGATCAAGTAAAGTATATGTTTTTGATTCACTACTTGACTTGAAAGGCTTTAAGGTTCGTACCAGCAGTGCCACCTGGATACTGACAACATTACGCCATAATTTGTTGGCAGATAAACTTGTAGCGTTTATATACTTGTCAACCAGGTCATCACCATTAGTATCCACACCATATAAAAACTGCATATTTTCGACACCATCAGCTATTACAGATGCCCCACTTTGTCTTGAACCAGCGCATTTCAGGGTATTACCCGTAATATAAAAACTGTTAAAAACCTTGGTCTGGGCATTTCGACAAGAAACAGGTAATTTCCCCCCCGAACAATCCTTGTAAAGATTACTATCGCCATAAAAAACGACACCAATACTATCTCCTGCGGCATTATCTCCAACCACCTGGTTTGCTGTAAACAAACCCGCATTAGCTACACTTTGACTTCCATCAGGACAAACTCCAGAAGCAACGTCTGAAGCCTTGGTAATAAAAGGAATAATATTGGGATTCTGCGATGAATAACCCGCATGCTGAATAATTTTGCTAATACTTTCCAAAGCTATGCGTCCATTATCTTCAAGCAGGGAAATCTGATCCCTGTCAACACTTGTCTTTTTACTGGAAATATAGGAATTGGCTATTCCTGCCAGTAAAAATACGCCGATAAGCATGGCTATTAACAGCTCTATTAATGACAATCCAGACTGACAATTCTTGGTATTTTTCATTATTCCGAAATCCTTGTTGTAAGCACTAAAGAATCTGAACTAACTGTTTCTTGCCCTAGCTCTCTTTCACTCCAACCTACAGTAATTTTTACATCCCGCGTTGAACAATTTCCAGCAGGCAGACATTCAACCTTTAATGATCCGTTAACCAGTATTCCCTTGCCTGAAGTTGATGAAGCCTTGAGAGCCGCAGTATGAGGTGCACCATAACCACAAACAACATTATAGATATCCAGGGAGGCAATCTGAGCCGCGCTGCATATATTTGAACTGCAATTAGCGGGCGCAGTACCACAACTAATCGAGCCACTGTCAAATTCATAAAAGGCTAGTCCCGCACTGTTTGCTCTCATTCGTTCCGTTATATTTTGAACCACAGCCATCGCCTGTTGCTTCATCAATGATTGATGCGTGCCTTTCATTCCTATTATTTGCAGGCTGGCAATTCCTAAAATTGCAAATGACAACATAAAGGCAGCTATCATAATTTCAATCAAGCTATAACCACGCTGGCAAGACCCAGACAAGAATACACCGTTATTTTTCAGAGGACTTCTCACTATAACTCACTTATTATTTTTATTAATTATTACCAGTTTTTTTATTGGCGAAACAAAACAAGATGAATATTTTTAAGTTTATGAATGTATTCTTTTACTTGTTTCGACGCTTCAATTTGTTTAGGGATAGTATACATCTTTCTTCCAAAAAATTTATCATTAGCACTTATTTCACTGACAAGTGGTAGACAGCTATTGATTAATGGATAAAAAATATACAGTTTGTATTTAGGGACGGGAGTGATAATAAAGATTTATCTGGCTATAGAACAAGTTTTTTTGCCAAATGCTTTAATCTTTTTTGATGAAGCAAATAATCAGGATCACAGCCTTCCACCAGATTCCAAAATCTTCTGGAGTGATTCATTTCCCTGGTATGACAAAGTTCATGGATCATGACATAGCGAACAATATTTTCGTCAAAAAACAGTAGTTTGCTATTAAGGCTAATATTCCGCTTCTGAGAACAACTTCCCCATCGGGTTTTTTGGGAGCGTACTGTCAATCGTCCATAACTAAATTCATATTGCTCAGCCAGATCATTCAACATGCCTGAAAATACGGGTTTTGCCTTGCCTTGACACCATTTATTAATGAGTTTTTTCAATAGCTCCCTGTTTTCTATATCCCCTTTTATCTCAAGAATATTATTTGGCTTCTCCATTAAAAAAGTATCACAGCGAGTTTCTGCCAACAAAACAAGTTTCCATTTCTGTTTGAGTAACTTCAAATCAAGTAATGCAGGAAACTCATCCAGAACTGGTACATCTTTTAGTTTGCGCTCAATCCAGTCCACTTTGCTTTGAATAAATTCCTGAGCATGATCAAGCCTTGCTTTTTCAGGCAAAACCAAAGTTAATGTACCAGAGTTTGAAAGCTTTACTATAATGCGCTTTGCCCGCACAGAACGAGTAATCTGGTATGGATAAGTCTGCCCGGTCGATAGCCGCAAGCAGTTGTTTTTAGACATTTGCTGATAGATTATCCGGCCATGAATTAATGACTGCGTGGATAAGTGTCGCCAAAGGTATTGCAAAAAATACTCCCCAAATACCCCACAAGCCACCAAAAATTAACACCGCAACGATAATTGCGGCGGGATGCAAATTTACCATTTCAGAGAAAAGCAAGGGAACCAGAAGATTACCATCCAGAAACTGTATAACACCATAAGCGATAAGAACATAAAGTGTTTCACTGCTAAAGCCCCACTGAAAATAAGCAATTATTGCAACCGGCAAAGTCACAATAGCTGCTCCTACATACGGAATTAACACTGAAACACCAACAGAAAAAGATAGAAGCACGGCATAATTCAAGCCAAAAATTAAAAAGGTAATGTAAGTAACCACCCAGATAATCAGTATTTCAACAAATTTGCCCCTGACATAGCCAGCGATCTTTCCATTCATTTCATTCCATACAACAGATACGAGCTTACGATCCTTTGGTAAAAACTTTTTAAAAAATCCCAGTATTTTCTCTTTGTCAATTAAAAAGAAGAATATCAATAACGGCACAACAATAAGATACACCATATAAGTCAATACATTACCTACTGATGAAATAGAGGAACTGACAAAACTTTGAGAAAATTCTGTAATCTGCCCCTTGATACCCGTCAGAAGCTCAACAACTTGTTGTTCAGAAATAAGATTGGGATACTTTTCGGGTAACTGCATTATCAGCTCCTGTCCCTTTGCAAACATCCCCGGAATCTCCAGAATAAATTCGGTGCCCTGCCTTACCAAAAGAGGAGCTAAAATAAACAAAACAACGAGTAAAAAAATCACAAACAAGCTAAAAGTAAGAATAATGGCAGCAATTCGGGGAATTTTATGCCTGACACAAGTTAAAACCACGCCATCCAGTAAATACGCAATAATAACCGCCGCCAAAAGCGGGGCGAGAATATCACCCAGGAAATACAACAACATGGCACTGATAACCAGTAACAATGCCAAAATAGCCACTTGAGGATCATTAAAGTGCTTGCTATACCAATCATTTATTAACTTTATCATAGATGGCTATTTTACTTTTTTATTGTTATTTTTCAACTTGTTGTACTCATTAATAAATAATATTTCAAGTTCATCAATGACCTCTTCTGCCCTTTTTCCCTGCATGATATGAGAAGTCATTAATCCCGAGATTGGATGTAAAAGATCTTCCTTGTTTACCATCGGATAAGTTGCTGTAAGTCTTTTTATCGCCTTGACCACACTTTCAGATTCTGGTCTTGGAATATCCAGGGGTTCAGCTGAAACAGACATTACCTCATCAACCAGAACAGGTTCTTGTGAAGCATTGCGTGACTGCAAAAATTCAGCAAAAACAATAAGCATTTCTTTATTCGAGTCATCAAGCGACTTAAACAGTTTTATAAGCTTTCGTTCGTGCTTATTTGTTTGTGGGACAGGCATACCAGGAAACATAAATAATTACACAGATTAAATGGCAGTGGCTCAAACTGGTGTTTTGCAGATCAGGTTAGCCTGAGCGTAACCTGACAAGACTGTAGAACTCTGTTGGATTAGGTTGGATTACGCTACGCTAATCCAACCTGCGCATTGAGTAAATCAACAGGTTTAATCCGCCACCGATTAAATTAAAAAAGTCCTGACAAAGAAACAAGAACTTTCACATGCAGCAAAAATTCTTTTTTCGGCAGGACTCTATAATTTACAGCGTAATTGTCTCTATGTATACAAAATTACTTGAAGACTTCCATAAGGAAAATCAATTCAGGCATTCTCCTTGCAATAATTTCTGGCAAATTCAAGCAACTCTTCCATAGTTCGCACACGAAACTTTTGCCTCTGGCGTACAAAAGAAAATTCACGGCTTAACGGTGGATCAAGCGGTATTGCCTTGAGAGTGCCCAATTTTAGTTCTTTTGAGACACTAACACTTGAGAGCACCGAAATTCCCATTCCGGCTTCAATAGCGCCCTTAACAGCTTCGGGACTACCCAGCTCCAGACAGGCTTTCAACGCATGTTTACCAAACCCCTGGGAACGCAGGTAATCTACAATCACTCCTCTTGTACCAGAGCCCTCTTCACGGCAAATGAAAGGGTATTGAAGCATTTCCTTTACCGGAACTTTTTTCTTGTTTGCGAGTTCATGATCTGTTGGCACCACCACCACAAGCTCATCCTCCCGACAAACTTCAACCAAAAGGTTTTTATTCGTCACGGGACCTTCAACAACTCCCAGATCAATGACATTATTCTCAACCATTGAAACAATGCCTTCGGTATTTGAAACACGCAATCTAAGCAAAACTTCGGGATTTTTTGCATTAAAATCACCCAATAATGCCGGAAGCATATATTCAGAAATCGTGGTTGAAGCACCGAGTGTCAGTGAACCACTAATACTGCCTGTAATTTCCCGAATCGCATTATCCATCTCGGCATATTTTTCAAAAACTCCTTCTGCATACTCAAATGCCACATGTCCTGCTTCTGTAAGTGTCACTTTATTATGAGCACGATCAAACAAACGTGTATCAAACTGCTCCTCAAGCTGACGTATCTGAAACGTAACGGCTGGCTGTGTCATATGCAAAACTTCAGCTGCCTTGGTAAAGCTTAACAAGCGGGCAACAGCATGAAAGACTTGCAATCTCCTATCTGACATAAAATATTTCTCCTAAAATTTAATCTCGCAACAATTCCAAAAATCAATCATTGACTTTTGGTTCTTTCTTATATTTATTTCATTATTTACTTATATATAGCTTTTATAAAAGCAAAAAGCAAAAGCAATTTTACCTATTTATGTAAGTACCCAAGCAAAATTAATTTAACAAAATTTCATTTCCTGTTTTTTGATATTCAAGGCATTGCAACGGAGCATAGTGGGCTATGTGACCAAAGCAATAACGAAGAAGATCAGAAAAACAGGGGTTAAATTGTTAGATTAATTTTGAGCGGTTAAGTGCATGATCACCCCCATATTCACTTCAAATTGATCAAATCAGCTTGCTTTGCTATGACTACTCATATTTCCAGGCAGGTTTACGAGCCATTAACTTTTTTTACAGCGCCTTTTACAGCGTCTTTTACAACTACAATGTCTTCTTCAACAGCTCCTTCAGGGGTGTTTGGAGTATCAACTGAATCAGCTGGTTTTACCTTGTGTCCAGGTATTCTAGGGTCATCGTCATCCATTAAAATACGATAAGCGGGACCATCCAGATCATCATATTGACCACTTTTTACTGTTAAAATAAACGCAATCACAACGATCAACATGACCAATACACCTAATAGAATCGTCATTGATAAAGCATTCATGTCATAGCCATTGAAATAATTAAAAAAAAGTTACAATAATTGTGGTATATAATACCTGATTCGGTGCCAAACTATGATCATATGAAATTATTTGCACATAATCCATGCCAAAATATAACGGTATGTTTTAGAAGCTCTCCGGAAATAGTGAGCCTTCTGCGGAAAAGCCGAATTTGGCTGGATTTTTCCTCAGTTTTGTTATCACTCATATTTCCAGACAGGTTCTTGCAGCAAGAATGGCAGCAGAAATGAAAGTTGACAAAACCAAAACAAATCACATATAAACACCCGCAGCTTGTAAATACTAATGGTAAAACATCATGATTAGCAATCAATTTAGCTAAACCATAATAAACCTTGGTTACACAACAAAGTTATACAACAATCTTTAAGCAAGCTCACATCATTATCATCTAAGTTGGAGAAAATAAATGTCTGAAAATGTTTACCCTGTCCCTGAAGAATTTGCCAAGCAGGCGAATATCAATGCAGAACAATATAATGAAATGTATCAACAGTCTGTTGATAACCCTGATCAATTCTGGGCTGAACAAGCTAACAAATACGTTTCCTGGTTTAAACCGTGGGATACAGTATCAGACTGGAGTTTTGACCAGGCTGACCTTCATATCAAATGGTTTGATGGAGCAAAACTTAATGTCTCTTACAACTGTCTGGATCAACATCTGGAGACCAGGGGGGATCAAACAGCAATTATCTGGGAAGGGGATAACCCGGATGAAGACAAGCACATTACTTATAATGAACTCCATGCCGAAGTATGTCAATTTTCAAATGTATTAAAGGATCGGGGGGTTAAAAAAGGCGACCGGGTATCACTCTATATGCCAATGATCCCAGAAGCTGCTGTTGCCATGCTCGCCTGTGCCCGAATTGGTGCGATTCATTCAGTTGTCTTTGGTGGTTTTTCACCTGATGCATTAAAAAGCAGAATTTTGGATTCAGACTGCCAGGTTGTAATAACAGCCGACCAGTCCATGCGTGGCGGAAAAAAGGTGCCTTTAAAAGCCAATGCGGATAAGGCACTGGAAGGCTGTCCCAATGTGCATACCTGCGTCGTTGTAAAACGTGGTGGTGACCCCGTTGATTGGAACGATGAACGCGATATTTGGTACGATGAAGCCGTATCTGCAGCCAGCACGGATTGTCCGGCAGAAGAAATGGATGCCGAAGACCCACTCTTCATTCTTTACACATCCGGTTCAACTGGCACTCCCAAAGGTGTTTTACACACGACGGGCGGCTATCTGGTTCAGGCGGCCATGTCGCATAAACTGGTATTTGACTATAAAGATGGCGAAGTCTACTGGTGTACTGCCGATGTTGGCTGGATTACAGGTCACACCTACATCATATATGGACCACTGACCAATGGTGCAACCACACTAATGTTTGAAGGCATACCAACCTACCCTGACGCATCACGCTTCTGGCAAGTGATTGACAAACACCAGGTCGCAAGTTTTTATACTGCTCCAACCGCGATACGCGCGCTCATGTCAGCCGGTGATGAACCCGTCAGGAAAACCTCACGCTCATCGCTACGTCTATTGGGCACGGTTGGCGAGCCAATAAACCCTGAAGCCTGGGAATGGTACTACAACGTGGTGGGTGACAAACGCTGCCCCATTGTAGATACCTGGTGGCAGACCGAAACAGGCGCACACATGATGACCCCCCTGCCCGGCGTTCACAACCTCAAGCCCGGCTCAGCCATGGCACCTTTCTTTGGCGCACAACCTGTATTGCTTGATGATGAAGGCAATGAAATCGAAGGCAACCCTGCCGCTGGCAATCTCGCCATGAAAGCCCCCTGGCCATCCATGATGCGCACAGTTTATGGTGATCACAAACGCTTTTATGAAACCTACTTTGCGATGTTTAAAGGTTATTATTTCACGGGTGATGGCGCACGCCGTGATGAAGATGGCGATTACTGGATCACAGGTCGTGTCGATGATGTACTCAATGTCTCAGGTCACAGACTGGGTACAGCAGAGATCGAATCCGCTCTGGTACTTCATCCCAAAGTTGCAGAGGCTGCCGTGGTAGGCTACCCGCATGAAATCACCGGTCAGGGCATTTATGCCTATGTCACACTGATGGCAGGAGAAACAGGAACAGACGAGCTTAAAACCGAGCTTGTTGCCCTGGTAAGAAAGGAAATCGGTCCCATAGCCAAAGTGAATATTATCCAGTGGGCGCCAGGATTACCCAAAACCCGCTCTGGAAAGATCATGCGCCGTATTCTCAGAAAAATTGCAGTGAATGAAGTTGATGAACTCGGCGATACATCAACTCTCGCCGACCCATCTGTGGTTGATGATCTTATCGAGAACAGGGAAAACAAATAGTAAAACATAGGTGGTGAGTTAAGCCTGTTGATTTACCCAATGCGCAGGTTGGATTAGCTGTAGCGTAATCCAACATAGTGCCGCGGTTTTGTCGGATTACGCTTGAGCTAATCCGACCTGCACAACTGAGCAGTTACGGATTACATTGGGTAGTTACAAAAATATATAAAAAACAGGGGGGATGGGTATCTGAGGACAGAAGACAGAAGACAGAAGCAAGTCGGTGCATGTAGTCTGCGTTGAGTGTGCGAAATGCGGGATGGTGCGTTTTTAATTACCGCTCCCGTATTTGTTCTTGAATACAGACTATGCAAAATATGTAAAAAACAGGGGGGATGGGTTGTTTATCCCTTCTGTTTTTTATAGCCGTGATTTCACCATAATCGTAACCAAAACCAGATCAGTGCGACATAACAACAGGCACAATCATGGTGGACAGTATGGTGCGTGTCACGCCGCCAAACAGTTTCTGTTTTAAACTGGGTGTCCCGTAACCGCCCATAACCAGCAGATCAATATCATTTTCCGAGATTTGATTGAGTATCACTGTCGGCACATCAAAAGTTCCTGCCGTCACGCGCCGCACAATGGCATTAACACCATGGCGCCCCAGATGCGCTGCCAGATCGTCAGCTAACAGCTCGCCCCTGGCGGTTTTATCCTTGCCTTCCTGAACCACCAGAATCATAACCTCACCCATACATTCCAGCATGGGCAAAACATCATGCACGGCACGGGTTGCAGCAGGCGTTCCATCCCAGGCAATCAGGGCTTTTTCACAGGGAATCCGGTGTGCGCCAATATACGGCATAAAAAATACCGGACGACCACTGAGCAACAGCACATTTCTGGCGATTTCTTTTACCAGTTCTGCATTTTTATATTTTGGATTAGCCTGTCTGAGTATAATCAAGTCAAAGTTTCGTGCAAACTGGGCAAGTTTTTTGGAGGCATCGCTGTCACGACCTTTTACGACACTGGTAGCCACCTCAATCTGGTGTTCCTGTGCCTTTAATGCAAAATCTTCAACACGTTTATACGCTTCCTGCTCACACATTATTGCCAGGGTCTTTTTATCCGATACTTTTAGATGTGCCGGCTCAATAGACGCCATTGTCACTCCTGTCAACCTCGCGCCATGCGCTTCTGCCAGAGAGAGTGCTGCCCTGATACGTTCAGGGTTGGAATCCCCATCGTCGATGTATACCATGATGTCTTTATATTGCATAATTTTATCCCTCTCGCATCATTTCCAGCATTTGATCGGCACTCATTGAGCCACTCATATCCGAGCCTTCCAGCAAACTTTCAGCCAGATCACGTTTATGCTGATGTAATTTCACAATTTTTTGTTCTATGGTGTTTTCAGCCACCAGGCGATAAATGGTGACAGGTCGCGTTTGCCCAATGCGGTGAGCACGATCCGATGCCTGATTTTCAACCGCAGGGTTCCACCAGGGATCCATATGAATCACATAATCCGCTGCAGTCAGGTTCAGACCGGAGCCGCCCGCCTTGAGACTGATAAGAAAGAGTTCGCCCTCGCCATTCTGAAAGGCATCCACCCGTTTCTTGCGCTGGGAAGCAGGCGTACTGCCATCAAGATACTGGTATTTGATACCACGCTGATCCAGATACTCCCGAATAATTGACAAATATTTGACAAACTGGCTAAAGACCAGTGCTTTATGATTGTTTTCCAGCAACTCATCCAGTAATTCACCAAAGCGTTCCAGCTTGCTGCTACCAAGGGTACTATCATCCATAACCAGTTTGGGATGACAACTGGCTAAACGCAATTTGGTAATTGCCGCCAGTACTTTAAGATGATGACCACTTTGTTGTTCTCCACCCTCTTTTGCCAGCGACTCAAGTGCATTGCTACGAACCGCTTCATAGAGGGCGCGCTCTCCTTCAGTCAGTGGAATTTCAAGCGTGATTTCAGTTTTCGGCGGCAACTCATCCAGTACCTGTGTTTTGGTACGTCGCAAAATAAACGGCTGTATTAATTTTTTTAGATGTTGGCGCGCATCGGCATCATTATCTTTTTCAATTGGTGAAATGAAATGCTGCATAAACTGCTGTTGCGTTCCCAAAAGTCCCGGATTAAGAAAACGGAAGATACTCCATAGCTCTCCCAAATGGTTTTCTATCGGTGTACCTGTTGTGACCAGTTTAAAATCAGCATTTAAACGGTGTGCTATTTTGGTACGCTTGGCGTTAATATTTTTTATTGCCTGCGCTTCATCCAGAACAATCGTTGCCCAGTGTTTTTCTATAAACTGCTCACCATCCTGCTGCAACAAGCCATAACTGGCAATAACAACATCAAAAGCACCGGCACTGTCGAGTAATTCCTGACGCTTTCCTTCACGGTAAAAATGTGGCTTGAGTGTTGGCGCAAATTTTCTGATTTCAGATTCCCAGTTATTACTGACCGAGGTTGGTGCAACAACAAGAGCCGCACCTTCACTGGCTCTTTCCAGTAATAACGCAAGTGTTTGAATGGTTTTACCGAGACCCATGTCATCTGCCAGACAAGCCCCCACACCCCACTTCGCCAGACGACTCATCCAGCGGTAACCTTCTTCCTGATATTCCCTTAAATCAGTTTGCAAGGTTGATGGAACTTCGGGATTGTGTTCACCCAGTGACTGAATATTATGGACATGCTTCTTCCAGGCTTCATCAACCGTCAGTTCACCGACCATATCGGTAAAGTCTTCAAGTGCCAGGGATGCCAGACCACTTATTTTTGCGCCATCACCATCAAGTTCGGCATAACGATGAATAGAATCCAGCTTTTTGCGAAATTGATGCGTAAGCGACAGGTATTGCCCGTCATCCAGCTTCAGGAATCGTCCTTTGCTGTTAGCTGACAAGTCAAGCAGTTGGCGCAAAGATAAAACCAGACTGGGGTCGGTAGAAACACTTCCATCCAGTTGGAACCAGTCACCACTGCGGTTAATACTCAGACGCAGATTATTGGTATCAAAGCGTGACGCAATACGCATCACCTCACCTTCTGGCCAGGCAATAATGACATTTGCATTTTCACCTTCTGCTTCGGCATGCAGTTGCTCTAATAATTCCAGACAGTCCTGTGGTTCATCCAGCAAATACTCATCATTAAACTCTTCTTCCTCACCCAGAATACTGCTGTGCTGAAGCAATGTATTGAGCAACTGTTTTTCTTTCTCCAGATCGCGCGTAGTTGAATAACGAACACCTTCATGTTCCACAGATAGTTTGGAGCGACCATGACCAGGTGAAAAATAAGCACCAAAATCACCAAACGGACGTACTCTTAAAGTAGCTCGCAAACCTTCTCCATAAGGAAGCAAATTGGCATGAATACGACTATCAGCTTCAACTTTTTCAGCATCAACAACGCCCTCAATATCAGACTGGATATTGATCATGGGAGCCAGTGTGCTGAGTGTTTCACGCAAGTTCTTTTCTGCCTCACGCGGAATCACAATACCATTTGAAATGATCTCACTGAGGCGCATAACCTGTTCACTTTTTTGGTAAATGCACAGTCGCGTTGGGGTTTCCTTATGAATCAGGTATTGGCTGTCCTCCTGTGAGTCGTCAAAAGGCGGATAAAAACTCACTCGCAAGTTTTCGCCTTCCTCTGTTACCAATAATTCAAAATCACTTTGGGATAATTCAATCGGTGTATTTCGAGCGCCGTCCCAGTACAAATTGGGATGCCCTACCAGCTTTGGCCAGGCGGCATTCAAATCCAGAACAAACTGTGGTCCACGATAAAAATAGGCATCATAATCAGGCTGCTCATAGATAGCAGAGATCACCGCAAGATCCTGCTCACTTAATGGCGGTAATTCATGTTGTTCTTTCTTGAGGCGCTTTAAGGCAACATTGCGACCTTTTGTCCAGTTTCCCTGCTTGTTTTTCTTTTGCAGCTTGGGTGTGAGTTTATATTCACCATAGCGGTCAACCCCCAGTATCCATACAAGACGTTCCTCATTTTGACTCGCATCAGGTGAACCTGAAGCGCTAACAAGCTGATTCATGGCATTCAGGGCGCGTTCCCATTCTGCCTGGGGGGCCACAAGATCAAACAGGGTTTTAGTATTCATTTGCTGATGTAATTCAGCAGCTTCTTTTTTATATTTTTCCCGCTCATCTTCTTCATCTGAAAACAGACCCAGAGCAAAAGCATATTCAGCCTGTAGCCATCCATAATTTCCACGGACTGCAATTTGATATTTGCTTTGCAGAATCTCAAGTACTCCATCTGAAAGTTTCTGCCCCAGCCAGAATTTTATCAAGGCATAGAAAATAACACCAAATATACCTCTTTCGAGTTCTTTTAAAGGCAAATAACAATTAAAAACACCCGTTGTCAAGGTATTCGCATAAGCATTTAAAATTTCATATTCTGCACCGGCATCTACTTTTTTCAGCATTTTCTGAGCCAGAGCAAGATGTGCTTTCTCTCCTGTTGTCAGCAAGCCTAAAACAAAGAGTTTTTCCAGCTCTACATTAAAAACTACAAGCGTCCCTTTACGCTTATTATAGATAGAGCGATAGACTTCCAGCGCATTTTCATAAGCCTGAATGGCGCTTTCTTTATTGCCATGAATCAGTTGTCTTGCAGAGTTCGCAATATGCCACTGTATATGACGATTATCATAAATCACCTTATCCTTTAAAACCGTTTCCTGGGCGGTAATACCCGCTGGCAATTCAGGAAATAATTCTGCATTACCAGAAAGCAAGCTATATCGGGCTTGAGGCTCAATCAAAAAGAACTGGAAACTCTGAAAATCAGGGATATTTTGCTGCCGTTGCAAAAGCAGATCCCAAAGCCGGGACTGCTCATGCATATTATCCAGAGCAAATCCTGCAAGCTCAATAAAGACCAGGCTAAACATTTGATCACTTAATGCATCCAGCAAATCACTGTTAGCAGGTGAACCAAAGGTTGCAGGAAAAAAACCTGGATTAGTTAAGATAGACTCCCTGTATTGATAACGCTCATGCAACAACTCAAGAATATGTGTGAGCTTCTCCACCTTGCCCTGAAACAGATAAATACGCGCATGTGACAAACCATGCTCAACACTCTGCCAAAGCACCCTGCCAAAAGATTCTGTCGCGGAAAAAGAAGCAAGAACCTGTTCGCTGTAGCTGGCAAACGTACCATCCTTTATTGATGAAAGCAGAATAATCTCAGCAACACCTGGCTCACAATAATATTTTCCCTGAGTTCCTTTCAAAAGCCCTTTATGAATTAAATCAACCAGAATGGGGCGTAAACTGTGCAAGGTAAAACTTTCACCATCTCTGGGATTAACAATCCCGACCCGCTGGGCACAACTGGCTAGCGGAGTAGCCGCAACCGGCGCATATATAAGGGCAATAAGTTGCAGCAATGATCGCTGTAATTTTGGTAGTTCATTGAAAGCATCAAGATAAAAACTGGACTGGCTCATAAATTGTTAAGTATTTTTAATTATAGGCAACCGGACAAGTATAAAATGTTTTTCGGGTTACGTCTGCTTTTGTTGGATTTTTTTCGGATACTTTTATCATCAAGACAGTTGACAGTCATAGCAACAGGCTATATATTCCCGCCCCTCAGATTTAAGATAATTGATTGATTTTATCTGGCTACATAGCTCAGTTGGTTAGAGCACATCACTCATAATGATGGGGTCCCAGGTTCGAATCCCGGTGTAGCCACCATTTTTTAGTTCGTAGCAGTTCGCAGAACATCCCGAAACCCGCATTCCAGCGGGTTTTTTTGTGCCTTTTGATTCCGTAGCAGTTCGTACCAGTTCGCGCCCATTCGCCTGAATTTATGGTACTTGTCATGGTATTTTTGCTATGTTTTTATCAGATACCATGATTTTTCACCCTTGGAAGGATTGCTGATATGAAGCGGATGTTAAACAACACAATGGCAAAAAATGCCAAACCTCAAGAGAATGGAAAACCAAAAAAATATACTGATGGCGGCGGGATGTATTTGTTAGTCACTAAAACAGGCAAATATTGGCGTTATAATTATATTTTCGCAGGAAAACAAAAAACCTATGCCATTGGCATCTATCCAGACATAAGCCTAAAAGAAGCCAGAAATCTACATGATGAAGCAAGGGATTTGTTAGCGCGAGATATTGACCCCAGCGCATACAAGAAAATTCAAAAGCTTTCTTCTAATCGGTACTCCGACGGTAAAAACAGTTTTGAAGCAGTTGCGCGTGAATGGTACTTAATCTGGAAAGCAGAAAATACCGAATATCATGCAAAACGTGTATTTTCCAGATTAAAGAAAGATGTTTTTCCGTGGCTGGGAGACCGACCTATAAAAGATATAGAACCACCTGAAATACTTGTAGTGCTTAACCGGGTAGTATCCCGTGGAGCAATAGAAACAGCTCACAGAATTATGCAGAGTATTGGACAGGTTTTTAGGTACGCAGTGGCGACGGGCAGGGCTGAAAGAAATCAAACGGCAGATTTAAAAGGCGCATTACCTTCTTACAGGACAAAACATTTCCCGGCTATTACAAACCCAAAAGAACTGGGGCATCTATTAAGGGTGATTGATGATTACCGCGGTTCTTTGGTGGTTCGCTGTGCTTTCAGGCTGTCCCCTCTGGTTATGCTTCGACCCAGTGAATTAGCGGGTGCTGAATGGTCAGAAATAGACTTTGAAAAAGAACTATGGACTATTCCCGCCAAGAGAATGAAAGCTTCTAAAGCGATAAAAGAGGAAAATATTTATTCCCACGTCATACCATTACCCAAGCAAGCAATAGAAATACTCAAGGAAATCTACCCATTAACCGGGCGTTTTCAGCACGTTTTTACAGGTGCGCGAGATCGCAGAAAGCCCATGAACCCATCAAGTATTAATACCGCCTTGAAGCGTTTAGGTTTTCAGGATGTAATGAAAGCACACTCATTCCGTGCTACAGCATCATCCTTGTTAAATGAGATGGGTTTCAATCCCGATGCAATAGAAAGACAGCTTTCACATAAAGACAAAAACCAAGTCAGATCAGCCTATAACCGCGCACAATACTTAGAAGAACGCCGGGAAATGTTGCAACACTGGGCGGACTATCTGGACAGGCTAAAAAATGGGGCTGAAATTATCCCGTTTGACAGGAAACCACCCAAGCACAACAATCTGGGCTAATAAATCCACTGTTTGAATGGGTGTAGGGCGCACAATCTCAATAAATAAGAGAGTGCTTTCCCTACGCCTGAAAGCCGTCGGCAGACTCTGCGAAGCATTCCCCGCCATTAAATAAAAATACGCTTGCCCTGAATCCGGCATACATTAAACAAGTACCAATATGATCACCTTGCCAGACCCTTTTCATACTGGGTTTGCTACTGCAACAAACTTTCAGAATTGCAGATTATTAACCAGCCTCTCTTTCTTATATGTGACTCACAGCGGGATTAATTACCCGCTTTTTTGTGCCTGAAATTCACCAAAAACATGCCCAAAAATGCAGGGGGTATTTTTCAGGAATGAGGAAAAAGCCGATTTTCCGGAAAAGGGGTAATATTGGGGATGGTTGACTTTTATATCTATTCTTGGCTAGAATGTTAATCAATAATAAAAACAAGGAGTTAGACTCATGCTAAATAATCAGTTTATTGCCACCTTAGAGCCTCAGGAAAAGCCCAAAAAATACTTTGATGGTCGGGGGATGTATTTATACCTTCAGCCTTCAGGGGCTAAGTATTGGCGTTTAAAATATCGCTATGAAGGGCGCGAAAAAACCTATGCAATGGGGACTTATCCAAGGGTATCGCTGGATGAAGCCAGACAGAAAACCGACGAAGCAAAACAGCAACTGCTACAAGGCATTGATCCCAGCGAATTTAAACAGAACCAAGGCTTTGAAATCGTAGCGCGTGAATGGTTTGAGAATGAAAAAGGCGGCTGGAAAAAACGTCATGCTGATGTGGTCATCAACTCATTAGAACGGGACGTTTTTCCCTATCTGGCAACACGCAATATCAGCGCAATAAGATCACCTGAACTATTAACCATTATTCGCAGGATAGAAAAGCGCGGTGCTTTACAGGTAGCAACCAAGGTACTGCAAAGAATCAGGTCAGTTTTTCGCTATGCTATCCAGACCGGCAGGGCAAAACATAACCCAGCCTCTGAATTAATCGGAGTGATCAAAACCAAAAAAGTAGAGCATCGCAAATCATTACCACCTTCTGAACTACCCGCTTTTATTCAGGCAGTGAAAAACTATGAGGGCATGGCAAGCACCCGCAACGCTATTTTATTGATGCTCTTAACCTTTGTCAGAACCGATGAACTCAGGCAGGCAACATGGGAAGAAATCAATATTGATGATGCAGTGTGGCGCATATCAGCAGAAAGAACTAAGAAACAGCGCGCGCACATCGTACCATTAAGCCATCAAGCCATTGAATTACTGCAAGCATTACCAAGCTATAAAAAAAGGCGCGGCT
>JALVDQ010000212.1 GCA_027008885.1 Thiotrichaceae bacterium
GCTTGTATAAGCCCGGCGCGACAAATGACCATAACTGGTAAAGCAAGTAGGGCAGAGCAATTAAAAATGCGACAAGCAAGGTCAACTTCATGGGAACCAGAAAAGGGGCAATCGTTCCGGTGATAATCATTTGCTGGTTTTGATCAGCAAGTGGTGCGGCCAGCCAGTTGTAAATCTCTTTTGAGAAAGGAAACAGGGCGAAAAAGATAACGCCAACGGCAATCACTGCCCTGAGCAAACGATCACGCAATTCAATTAAATGAGAGAGAAAACCTTGTTCCTGGGCTGTGCTTGCGTCTGTTGTGCTCATTTTTTCCTGATGGATGATTGCGCATCCTGCATACTGTCATCAAGTAACTGACTGGCTTCGCTGAGTTCGTTGCCAATGTCTTTTTTGGTGTTTTTCATCATGTCGCGTAATTCACCAATTTCTTCTTTCTGCTTTGCCAGCATGGATTGTAATTCATCCGCGCGGATTTCACGCTCAATATCGTCACGCGTGGTTGCGACAAAGGCTTTGACCTTGCCAATAAATTTGCCGACCTTGGCAGCAACCTCCGGGAGGCGCTCAGGACCAATGACAAGCAGAGCAATGATGCCGACAACCAGCATCTCAAGAAAGCCTGAATCAAACATGCCTATTTATATCCACATCAGATGATATTGGGGTATCTGGGTATTGATTTAAGATTTTGTGGTATCTTTTACTTTTGAATCCACATCAATAATGGTTTCCTTGGCAGCCTGTTTGAGTTTTTCTGCCGCTTCAACGCCTTCTTCCTCACCATCTCTCATGGCATTTTTAAAGTTCTTTACGGCACTACCCAAATCACCGCCGGCATTCCGCAAACGCTTTGTTCCAAAAATGACAACAACAATGACCAGTATAACGATTAAAGACCAAGGACTAATTCCTGATAACATGTATAACTCCTTTAAGTTAATTCCGATTAGCTTTTTCAACTAATCCAGATGTACCAAAACGACGCTCAAGCTCAGCCAGAACGGCATCGGGATGTAAGTTTTTATGCGCTAATAATACAAGCGTATGAAACCACAAGTCAGCAACTTCATAGACTACTTTGTCGGTTTTTTGATCGACTTCAGAATCTTTTGCTGCCATTACGACTTCAGTTGCCTCTTCACCCACTTTTTTCAGGATCGCGTCCAGACCTTTTGCATAAAGGCTGGCAACGTATGAGCTGTCTGCTGTGGCTGATTTGCGTGCTTCAAGCACTTCGGCGACTTCCGAGAGTGTATTATTCTGCATGGTTAAAATAGATTACCTAAATGGTTAACTAACTACAGTATTGTGACTTAAATACGAACTTCAATACCCTGATCTGCCATAAATTGTTTGGCTTCGCCGACTGTATATTCATTAAAATGAAAAATGCTGGCAGCCAGAACCGCATCTGCCCCCGCTTTTAAGATACCATCTGCAAGGTGTTGCAGGTTGCCAACACCACCAGAGGCAATCACTGGAATATTCACCGCATCGGTAATCGCTTTGGTGAGTGGAATATTAAAGCCCGATTTAGTGCCGTCTTTGTCCATGCTGGTGACCAGAAGTTCACCCGCACCATAGTCAGCCATTTTCTTTGCCCATTTTACCGCGTCGATGCCGGTGTCATTACGTCCACCGTGGGTAAAAATATCCCAGCGATTTGGTTCGCCTTCTTTGCTGACTTTTTTAGCATCAATGGCAACCACAATACACTGCGAGCCATAGTATTCGGCAGCATCCCTGACCAGCTCCGGGTTGTGTATGGCTGCGGTATTAATCGCAACCTTGTCTGCACCGGCATTGAGCATGGTACGAATATCTTCAACCTTGCGAATGCCACCACCGACGGTAAGCGGGATAAAAACCTCCGAGGCAATCGCTTCAACCATGTGAACCGTGGTTTCCCTGTCATCCGAGCTGGCAGTAATATCCAGAAAGGTAATTTCATCAGCGCCTTCGCGGTTGTAGCGAGCCGCCACCTCAACGGGGTCGCCTGCATCGCGTATATCAACAAAATTTACGCCTTTGACGACACGCCCATTATCAACATCCAGACAGGGGATGATTCGTTTTGCAAGTGTCATATCAGCTTAGCCCTTCTACATATTTATGTGCTTCTGCCAGATCAATTGTGCCTTCGTAGATTGATCGACCCAGTATTATGCCGCTAATACCGGAATGCTCCACTTCACAGAGTTCGATAATATCATCCATATTGGTGACACCGCCTGAGGCAATTACGGGTATATCAATACTCTCAGCAAGGGTAACAGTGGCATCAAGATTTACACCTTGCATCATGCCATCACGGGAAATATCGGTATAAACAATGGCGACTACACCCGCCTGTTCAAACTGTTTGGCAAGGTCAATAGCTGAAACGCTGGAAACTTCCGCCCAGCCATCGGTAGCAACCATGCCATTCTTGGCATCAATACCGACGATAATATGCCCCGGAAACTGCTTGCATAAATCCTTGACAAATTCAGGGTCTTCAACTGCCTTGGTACCAATAATGCAATAGCTCATGCCAGCATCCAGATAAGCCTGCACGGTTTTGGCATCACGGATGCCACCACCAATCTGAATCGGCAAATCAGGGAATTTTTTGGCAATGGCTTCAACGGCTGCATTGTTAACGGGTACGCCGTCAAAAGCGCCATTAAGATCAACCAGATGCAAGCGTTTTGCGCCCGCATTTACCCAACGAGTCGCGGTATCAACAGGGCTGTCGGAAAAAACCGTGGTATCTTCCATGCGCCCCTGACGCAAACGTACACATTGCCCATCTTTCAAATCAATAGCAGGTAATAAAAGCATGATGCCCCCTTTGGGTCAGGATTGTCCATCCCAACGAGTAAAATTCTTTAACAGTTGCAAACCGTCATCCGCACTTTTTTCTGGATGTGCCTGAATAGCAAACACATTGTCTTTTGCAATAGATGAAGGATACAGGATTCCAAATTCGGTTTCGCCAGAAATAATCGATTTATCGTCCGGGTCAACAAAATAGCTATGCACAAAATAAAAGTGCGCATTATCTTTGATACCTTTCCAGAGAGGATGATCTTGCGTTTGCCTGATTTGATTCCAGCCCATTTGCGGAATTTTCAGGCGATTCCCTGCCGCAT
>JALVDQ010000213.1 GCA_027008885.1 Thiotrichaceae bacterium
ATTCCTGACAGACTCTAGTACTCCAGCAATATTGTATTGATGGAGTACTAGCAGTGGTTAGTTTTTTTAATGCAAGTCCTGAAGTTTATAGACCTGCTCTTCTTCGGAGTGCATCATCGCCTGGCACAAAGCCCAGGCACCTGTAATCGTTGTTGTGTATGTTACTTTATTTTGAAGCGCCTCTCTGCGTATTTCAAAGGAGTCTTCAATGGCTTTTTTACCTTCAGTGGTGTTCACAATAAGGTCGATCTGGTTATTTTTCAACAGATCAACAATATGCGGACGCCCTTCCCTGACTTTATTTACTGTATCACATTCAAGACCCGCTTCTTTCAGGTTGCGTGCCGTTCCGCGTGTCGCAACCAGTTTAAAGCCCAATTCTTTCAATAATTTGGCGACTTGCAGCAAGGCTTTTTGATCCGCATCGCGCACACTTAAAAATGCTGTTCCTGCCTGTCTGGGAAATTCAACATTGGCTGCCAGCTGTGATTTTCCAAAGGCTTCAGCAAAGGTTTTGCCAACTCCCATGACTTCACCGGTTGATTTCATTTCAGGACCCAAAATGGGATCGACACCAGGGAATTTAATAAACGGGAATACCGCCTCCTTGACAGAATAAAAATCAGGAACAATTTCTTCCAGCACGCCCTGTTCTGCCAGTGATTTTCCTGCCATACAGCGTGCCGCAATCTTGGCAAGCGGTCTGCCGGTTGCCTTGGAGACATAGGGCACAGTTCGTGATGCACGGGGATTCACTTCAAGTATGTAAATATCATCATTTTTTACGGCAAATTGCACATTCATCAAGCCGACAACCTTTAGTGCCAACGCCATTTCGCGTGTTTGCTCACGCATTCTGTCCTGCACCTCTGCACTTAATGAGTACGGCGGCAAAGAGCAAGCTGAATCGCCTGAGTGTACCCCCGCCTGTTCAATATGCTGCATAATGCCACCAATCAGCACCTCTTTGCCATCACAAATGGCATCCACATCAACTTCAATTGCATCATCGAGGAAACGATCCAGCAGCACAGGCGAATCATTCGAAACCAGTACCGCATTCTGCATATAATTACGCAGGTCATCTTCATTGTGTACGATCTCCATGGCACGCCCGCCCAATACATAAGAAGGACGAACCACAAGCGGATAACCGACTTCTTCCGCAAGACGGATGCCTTCTTCAAGATTGGTTGCAGTACGGTTAGGTGGCTGTTTCAGCCCCAGCTTTTGTATCATTTGCTGAAAACGCTCCCGGTCTTCTGCAAGGTCGATCGAATCGGGACTGGTACCGATGATGGGCGTTCCACACGCCTCAAGGTCTTCTGCCAGTTTCAGGGGGGTTTGACCGCCATATTGAACAATCACGCCTTTGGGCTTTTCAAGATCAACAATTTCGAGTACGTCTTCAAGTGTTAATGGCTCAAAATAAAGGCGGTCAGAGGTATCGTAATCGGTTGATACGGTTTCAGGATTACAGTTGACCATAATCGTTTCATAGCCATCATCACGCATCGCAAAGGCGGCATGAACACAACAATAATCAAATTCAATACCCTGCCCGATTCGATTGGGACCCCCACCGAGTACCATTATTTTATCCTTGTCGCCGGGTTTTGCTTCACACTCTTCATCATAGCTTGAATACATATAAGCCGTATCCGTTGCAAACTCGGCGGCACAGGTGTCAACCCGTTTATAAACAGGTCGAATGCCTAACTCACGGCGTAATTTTCTGATTTCCTTTTCTTTCGCATCCAGTAATTTTGCCAAACGACGATCTGAAAAACCTTTGCGTTTAAGCTCAAACATTTCATCTCTGGTGAGACTACTGGCGAGACGACCTTTAAGTGTATTTTCGATTTGCACCAGTTCATCAATTTGCGCCAGAAACCAAGGGTCAATAGCAGTCAGTTCAAACAGTTCCTCCTGACTCATTCCTGCACGGAAAGCATCCGCAACGTATAAAATACGCTCTGGACCAGCCTCAGTTAACTCGCGTCTGAGAATGTTTGTGGCATCATTATCTGCCGGATCAATGCGCTCATCCATGCCATCAATATCGGTTTCCATGCCGCGAAGCGCCTTTAAAAAGGACTCCTGAAAGGTACGCCCGATTGCCATCACTTCGCCCACTGACTTCATTTGAGTGGTCAGGCGTGAGTCAGCATGAGGAAACTTTTCAAAGGTGAAACGCGGAATTTTTGTTACCACATAATCAATTGAAGGCTCAAAGGAGGCGGGGGTCGCGCCGCCTGTAATGTCATTTTGCAATTCATCAAGGGTATAACCAATTGCCAGCTTTGCGGCAATCTTGGCAATAGGAAAGCCTGTCGCCTTGGATGCGAGTGCAGATGAACGCGAAACACGCGGGTTCATCTCAATAATGACCATGCGCCCATCTTTTGGGTTTATTGAAAACTGCACATTCGAGCCACCTGTTTCCACGCCAATTTTACGCAACACAGCGAGGGAGGCATTACGCAAAATCTGGTATTCCTTGTCAGTAAGCGTTTGAGCTGGTGCAACGGTGATTGAATCACCCGTATGTATTCCCATGGGATCAAGGTTTTCAATGGAGCAGATAATAATGCAGTTATCCGCCTGATCCCGAACCACTTCCATTTCGTATTCTTTCCAGCCAAGCAATGATTCTTCCAGCAGAACTTCGGTGGTTGGCGACAAATCCAGACCGCGCGCAACAATCTCTTCAAACTCATCGTTGTTGTAGGCAATGCCACCGCCTGAACCACCCATTGTGAATGAGGGGCGAATAATGGTTGGAAAGCCCAGTCCTTTTTGAATCTGGCGCGCTTCTTCCATACTGTGCGCAACGCCTGAACGTGCTGAAGACAAGCCGATTTCTTCCATGGCAACGCGAAACTTTTCACGATCCTCTGCGGTATCAATGGCTTCTTTTTTAGCTCCGATCATTTCGATGCCATACTTTTCAAGTACGCCGTGCTTATCCAGATCGAGTGCGCAGTTTAGAGCAGTCTGACCACCCATTGTAGGCAACAGTACATCAGGGCGTTCTTTTTCAATAATGGCAGCCACGGTCTGCCACTGGATTGGTTCAATATAGGTCGCATCTGCCATTTCAGGGTCGGTCATAATCGTGGCAGGATTGGAATTAACCAGAATGACGCGATAACCTTCTTCTTTCAGGGCTTTACACGCCTGAGCACCTGAGTAGTCAAATTCACACGCCTGACCGATAACAATTGGTCCTGCTCCGATGATTAAAATACTTTCAATGTCGGTACGTTTTGGCATATTAACGTGCCTCCATATTGTTTTGTTTCATAAGATCAATAAAGTCATCAAATATTGGAGCGATATCGTGTGGTCCAGGGCTTGCTTCAGGGTGTCCCTGAAAACTGTAAGCAGGTACATCGGTACGCTTGATACCCTGTAAACTGCCATCAAACAAGGAACGGTGTGTAGCGACCAGATTATCCGGCAGGGTTTCTTCATCAACCGCAAAACCATGATTCTGGCTGGTAATCATCACCTGTTTGCTGTGCAGATTTTGTACCGGATGATTGGCACCATGATGTCCAAATTTCATTTTAATGGTAGACGCACCACTGGCAAGACCCAATAGCTGATGTCCCAGACAGATACCAAAGGTGGGCAGTTGCTTGTCCAGAATTTGGCGAATTGCGTCAATAGCATAATCACAAGGCTCCGGGTCTCCAGGACCATTTGACAAAAACACACCGTCAGGCTTCATTGCAAGCACATCATCTGCGGGGGTCTGTGCAGGAACCACCGTAACATGACAACCGCGATCAACCAGCATTCTCAGAATATTTTTCTTGATTCCAAAATCATAGGCAACAATATTAAATTCAGCGTCTTCTGCTGCCAGTGTATTCACCACTGCCGGATCAATATCCCAGGTGCCCTGATTCCATGAGTAGCTTTCTTTGGTTGATACGACTTTGGCAAGATCAGCCCCTTTCAAACCAGGAAAGCTGCTCGCCTGTTGCAGTGCTTTCTGGATATCATCATCACTAATTGCATCGCTAAAGCCCGCAACAATACAACCACGTTGCGCGCCTTTCTCGCGTAAAATACGGGTTAAACGGCGAGTGTCTATATCAGCAATCGCCACCACTTTCTTTCTGACAAGGTAATCTGGCAATGACTCCTCCGAGCGCCAGTTACTGGGGGCAACAGGCACATCCTTTACAATCAGACCCGTTGCAAAAATGGTATCAGCCTCTTCATCTTCGTGATTAACACCAACATTGCCAATATGCGGATACGTCAAGGTAATCATCTGGCTTGCGTAGGAAGGGTCTGTAAGAATTTCCTGATAGCCTGTGAGTGCCGTATTAAAAACAACTTCGCCGACGCTACTACCTGTATAACCGATGGATTTTCCACGAAATACACTTCCGTCTTCCAGTACCAAAATTGCACTCTTTTTCAAGCCAGCCTCCACTCTATACCTGTCAATATTACATACACAAAACGGGATAGCGTTTCTTCGATTGCCAGGAAACTGTACGAAGACTTCATATTCCTAAAGTCTTTGACAGGGTTCCTTGAAGAGACACCATCCCGTCTGCAAATAATTGAGGCTGTATTCTACTCGAAAGATCATATAAGTGTCTATGCACTAATAGCTGTATCTCAATGATTATTATTATGTGTGAATATGTACAATACCCATCCCCCCTGTTTTTTATATATTTTTGTAGTCTATACCTCAACCTCCAATAACTGATTTTTCATCAAAAATCTGAAACTGAAGTATCAAGAGTTTATCAAGGGCTGCTTTGTGGGTCGTATACTGCAGCCTTCAATCACTAATTGAAGGCTACAGTATATGTTACGCAGAGGAGAGCAGAGGTATTCGCAGAGAACCGCAGAGATTATAAAAATAACTCCGTGGTTCTCTGCGATAAACTCTGCGGTTCTCTGCGCTACTGGTCAGATAATTGGAGTCGGAATAAATTATTTGCCTGGCGTAGCGCAATCCACAAGTGCCACGGTTTTGTCTACGCAACTACCTTCTGTCTTCTGATACCCATCCCCCCTGTTTTTTATATATTTTTGGGTAGTGTAAGCCATGTATTGAAAAACAATGCGCCACCTCGTGTTTCGCATACTCCATACTCAACGCAGACTACGCTCCAGCGTTACGAACGGGACGCTGGAGCGTCCGGGCTGCATTCCCACGTGGAAACATGGGAACGAGAAAGACCTGAACAATTTACCGCGCATTACGCTTGCCTGTCGCGCCAGATTCTAAAAAGGACAACGATAACGGGGATCATCCACAGGCTGCCAGGATTTGCCATGAATCATTGCCGAGTTAACGGAAGCCTGGACAGTTCCCTTGTAAGATTGATAACGCTTGCCTTCCAGGCGAAAATCATTTTCACAAGAAATTTCCACCATACCATTATCAGAGGAGTTAACCTGCACCCAGCTACCATCGGCTAACTTGTCACCATTTTTAATCTTTATATGACCTGAGTTACTGACAGAGATTTCATTTATAGGTGATTTTTTTGGTCGTCTGATTACCGATACACTATCCGCTCTGCCCGCTAATAAAATCTCGGCAGGAGCCGCTTGATCTTGCTGGATAATCCAGAAATACCGAGGATCTCCACCACCCCCATCACACTTTCCCTTGCCTTTTGTGGTCACTACCCAGTCCGAGGTTTGTTTTCTGCCATCTATTTCTACCTGCACACCAACAAACTGACAAGAGGTTAATTTTTTTCCTCTTTCTGTGGCTAAAATCGCCTTGCGAAAAACAGGACTGCGTAACGTTTTTAACGGTTTTTCACTAAACTTGCCATTTTTATAGACTGATTTTTGCCCTTTTACAATCTCGGAGACATAAGCACTAAAATACTCTTGATACAATCTTGCTGTATCAGCGTCATTCAAGTGAGGTAAATAGTTGGTTTTTGCTCCTATGCTTGTCTTTTTTGCGGGCTTTCTTCTGGCTGTTTTTACGGTATGTTTTGTCGCTGTTTTTTTAATGGATTTTTTCTGTGGTGATGCAGCTACCTGGGTATCTTTAAACGGCTTGCCCAGACGTGTCGAACAAGCACCGAGAGAAACACAAAGTGCAAGCGTTGATAACAGCAATGTGCGTGTATTTGGCATAAATCATAATCCTTTATTGTGGGGTATCTGTCCTTAATCAAATAGAGCTTGATAGATAATAATAGCGTCCCTTTATCATCCAGCTTTATGAAGCTGATCAAAATACTAGCATAAATGCTTAACAAATAATCACTCCCGCCTATATATTTTTAAGCACCAAGTCGCAAGTAGCTGTTTTAGAAGTAATAAATTCTGCTTTGCGCATCAGTTCAAAAACTTGCTGGATGCTTGTTAGAACGTCATTCAGCACATATTCAATGCAGATATTAAGGATAATAACATGGGGAATGAAGGTGCAGCATACAACCAAAATGAGTCTACCACTGACACTGGTACAATCAGTAAAGCAGAGGGACATACGCAATATGCCCAATATGCAAAACGTCGAAAATTAGCGCTTGAAAAGATTATTAATCATCGACGCTTTATTTAAAGAAGATCTGGATCAAACGGCACTAGAACAAAAAATATTACAGGATGTTACACCTTATCTGGTCAGCGAAATAGACACTACCCAAAGCCCCCTTCAAGAACAAATCAATGCTCTCGAAAATGATCCTGAGAAAGATGCTGCCAGCCAGCTAAAAATAGATGAGAAAAAAGCACGTTTGAGTGAGTATAAAAATAATTATCTCGCGGGTGTGGCAACATATCAACAAAGCCATGCCGAGATGCAGGCTTTGGATAATAATAATTCAATCTTTAGCAAGGTCTTCTTGCCGCCACCCGAAAAACAACACGAATATCGCTATATTATCGACACAGAAACGTGTAAATACCTTTGTCACGAACATGATCTCGCGGAAGATACAACACTGACCTTTTCACTCCCTGATACCATTGAGCTAAAAGACAATCAAACCGATGCCGTGCGCGTATGGCAACATAATATCAATGTTGAAAACCTGACCATTCGGGATTTTCGTGACGACATTGAAAGTGCGCATCGCGATGGTATCCAGCTTATTCCACCCCCTTCATATCGAAAAACCACGATTGATGGCAAAGAAACCCTGGTAAAACAAGCCGATCAAATGGTGGGAACCATACTAAACAATGTCACCATTTCGTATTGCGATATTCTGGCGCCAACAGCAGCGTTACAAGGTATCTTCTCTAGTGATGGCATGTGTAAAAACCTTAAAATCAGCCATGTTAGTGTTGGTACACACGGCGGACATGCTATTTCTATCTCGGGGGTTTTATCGGGTTGTGAAATAAGCCATGTCACTCTGCATCAACAAGCAGGTAGCGTTGCTCCCGAAATTGCCCTCTATCCCTTCCGTATTGGTGGCAATATGGCGGACGATGGTATGGTGTATATTTTAGGCTTTAAAGAAGGCACGGGCTATAACTACGATCCTATTATTCAAACTGGCAATAAACGCTACCTCACAGGACAAAGCCAGCCAGAAGATATTACCGTAAGTGACTATCGGGGAAAAATTCCGGATAAATTTGTGCGCTTTACGCTGGGCTTGAAAGACTTTGATTATCCCGGTTATTTTCGTGATTACACTACGTGGACACTGGCAGACTTTAAGCAAAATATGTCGACAGAATATCAGCAAATGAAAGAATGGGTAAAGCGTCGCTATAAAGAATACAGCACAGGCGTTCGTACCCCTGAGGCAGATAGAATCGATGGCAAGCTATTTGAATTACCCAATATTAGCCCTGAGCAAAAAGACCCTAAAGAATTTGGAATACGGTATATGCTCAATGAAGCCAGGAAATTACTAGCCAGCGAAGACAGCACACGCATGAATATGCGCTTGCCCGAGTTACAGGAAACCGCTATTCGCAGCTTTGCCATGAAGTGCATCGCCATAAAACACGGTAAACCAGAACCACTGTATAATCTGGGCAGAACCCTGAATATCCATCGCAAGGCGTATTTACATTATCTTATGCCTGCAAGCTATTTTGCCGATGAGAATTTAAACGATACCAATAACCCTTACCGTCACTTGTTTGAACATCAGTCAAATACCACCACACAAAAACCGGAAAATGGCAAAACACCCAAAGCGGGAGATGCCTATAGCAGTGATGCCGACAAAGAACTGGCAAAAGCGGTTAGAATTGCACCTGATCTCAGCATTTCGCAAGGCAAACCCATTGCCTTTTATTTTGACTTTAATGACAACTCCAAATACAGGCAGGGCTATACCTTTAAATGGAGTGTGCTTGAAAATAATACCGTTACACCAAAGGAAGGCGCAGAGACTTATTACAGTATTTCCAGCAAGGCACTAGCCCTTGGTGATAACCGTGTGAATTGTACGGTAAGCAAAGCAGGTGAAAAAACAGAACGGGTGATTATTCGTTTTAATGTTACTGAAGCAGAAGAACCCACTGATTCAGCCCAAACAGCAACAAATCAAACCAAACCTGTCGCCCCAAAAGCCAGTGAAATATGGAGTCTCCCCAAAGATAATGAGCTAAAAGCTGCTTTACGCGTCGCACCTTCACTAAGCGTTCCACAAGGCGAAGATATTCAGCTCTCCCTGGCTTCACCTTTTAATAATGATGCCGCTTATAGCTACAAATGGACTGCTGTTAATACTGATTTAGCCATCGGTAAAAATAACAGCTACACCATCAAAACCACTGATTTGGCGGTTAAAGACAAATACCGAATCTTTTGTGACGTTACAAAAGATGGGCATATGCAACGGGTTATTGCCTATTACAATGTAAAGGAAAAATCTGTCCAGATCGCTGAAACAACAAAACCGAAGGCAGTCACTCCAGAAGGAACATGGAGCCGAACCCCAAGCCTGAAAGAAGACCTGCGGATTACACCCTCGCAAGCCCTTGCCAAAGGCGAAAAAATCAAATTCTTCTTCAGGGAAGGATCAAAATACAACGACGGCAGCTACACCTTCCGCTGGTCAATTAGTGGACATGCAAACCTTGGAACGGGTAGAGGAAAAAGCCGTACCATAGATACAGGCAAGCTTGATAAAGGTGAGTACCGACTGGTATTTACCGTCACGGATAAAAATGGCACGGCGTATAACGGCAGTGTTAATTTTACCGTACTGGCAGCACAGGCTGCGACTGGTGCACAAGATACCACCAGTACAGCAAGCAAAGAGACCGTACCTACCCCTACCACCAAAAGCTGGGGAGCTCTTGCCAATAAAATCATGGTCACACCCTCACCTGTACAGCAAGGCGACAAGGCAACCTTCACAATAGACACCCGTTCATTTAAGCCTGAAACCAGCACACTCAGCTACTACTGGAGCTTTAACGGCAAGACAGGCAGGGGAGCAAGCTTTGAAGTCGATACCACTGATCTTGCCACTGGTGAACATAAGCTCAGTGTCACGCTTTATACCAAAGCACAAGGGGAAACCAAACGTACCTCCATACCGGGTGGTGTATTATTTACTGTCGTAAAAAAGACGACAACCACGGCACCATTAGCTTCAACAGGGGCAACCACAGAAAAACCAGCAAAAATTGGCGGGGATCTTGGTCAATATATTCGCGTCACTGAAAAGACAATTGAAAAAGGCAAAACCATTACCTTCAGCCTTGACCCTGCCTTTATTGAACAGGAAGAGCAAAACGCCAAACTGACTTACTACTGGTTATTACCAGGTCATAAAGCAGGCAGAAAATCCAGCTACGCTATTGATACTACCGCGCTGGATAAAGGCTCGCATCGGGTACAGGTGGCAATGTATAAAACGCCAAATGGTGGGACAAGAGTGGCATCCAATGGATGGGGGATGTTTGAGGTGGTGGCTTCCTCTACCACAAAAACCAAGGGTGTTATCAACATTCAAATCATGAATCAGGCTACCAACTCACCCGAATCATCTATTCGATACTCTCTGATATCCAATAGCGATTCTACATGGATTCATCAGGATAAAACCGATTCCAAGGGGAAAATTAAACTTGAAGATATACCCGTTGGACAGTACACCCTCAGACTGGATGAACCTGAAGTCGACATTGTTACCGTAGAAAGCAACCAGGAGAATCAATAATGACAAATGCACAAAGAATATATGAATCGGAAGACCAATGTGGAAAGGATTGTACCTCCGTTTATGTGAAAGAAAATGGAAAAATAATATATACGTTTTGGGTAAAAAGAAATAAAAATGAAATGTCTTTCATAGTAGCAACACGTAAAAAGTATCTTGAAAGCATTGCTCGAAATAACAGAAGCCCAGATATAGCCCATAACGCCATTTTAGTTAAACTGCTTTTTGATGACTTTAGCGAAGCTAAACTTAAAGCAAATAAAGCTGATCCTAAGCATATATTTGCCTATAGCAAAGTACGAGCTTCTGAAAAAGCAAGCCCAAGTGAGAAAGAACGGAAAACAGGCTCTCCACTCTATATCGTTCCAAAGGATATTGATTTTCCTGAAATACCTAAAAAAGTTGATTTTTTTGTACGTGATTTTTTACAAATCCAAGGGGAAGGTGGTAAAAGTAAGCCCTGGGTTTTAGGGGAAATGCCTAAAATAACAAAGACAAGAGAGATAATTGTCAGCAAGCAAAGAAATGGGCTACATATTACTGATGGAATACGACATTCAGATTTTCAAAAGAAGTTTGATGAATATGTAGGTAAAATTAATGATGGTATTCCAGATAGGGAAAATTTCCTCCCAAAGTTTAAAGGAATCGCTCATCGAGATGGTATTCAACTGATTCCTGTAGAGATTAATAAGAGAGTGTCGCAAATGGCTGGTGCAATGATGAGAAATGTCATAATTAATGGTAATACCATCTCTTCCAAAGGAGATTTTCAGGGAATTTTTGCAACCGATGGAGCCTTTCAGAACTTAGCGATTACCAATAATAGTATCAAAGTTGCGGGTAGGCATACTATTTCAATTAATGGAATGTTAAGCGGAACCATTGATGGTAATACAGATCTTAAAGGCAAGCCGTTACTAGCAAGTAAAATTGAACTTTATCCTTTGCGAATTGGTGGCGATGCTAATATTTATATTATGGGATTTAAAAACAGAAAAGGTGATCCGCATCATTATGCTTATGAGACAATTAAAGGGAGTCAGGTGAAAAAAGGAGTAAATGAT
>JALVDQ010000214.1 GCA_027008885.1 Thiotrichaceae bacterium
ATAGAGTAACGCTTAGTTTATTGTTTGGGAGATTTATTTGATAAGTGGTTGTTAGTACTTGACGCTGGAGCGTCTGGGTATGCGTTCCCATCGTGGACGATGGGAACGAGACAATTTTCCGGGTAATTTCATAAATACCAACTACACTTTAGATATGTAGGGCTAAAACCAATTTCAACCTGAATCTGCATTAAAGTCACGGACTGCTTCCCAGATTCAAATATTCAAATAAAAATGAACAATAAAACCGCAAAAACTGCTTCTGTTGAATACACTCTTCCAGATATTAATGGGGATCGCTGTGTTCATGCGCTTATTGAAACTGCTTCCTGTCAGGCGTGTGTGGATATTTGCCCCAGAAATGCGTGGATACTGGATGATGAATCACTCGCTCTTGATACCAGCCTTTGCGATGCTTGTGGTTTGTGTGTACCAGTGTGTAGCGAAGGAGCGATTACCCAAACGAAAAAGTGTACCATCAGGGAGGAAAAGCACAAAAAAGTCTTGTTGGTTGCTTGTGAATATAGTCATACAGATACTTCGTTTGAGTCAGGTGAAAATCAGTGGAAATGTCTTCATGCGATCAGTGCCAGCGAATTACTCATGCTGTACCGCGATGGCATTCATCAAATTTTCGCATCCAGAGCGGACTGTGAAAATTGTCCGCGTGGTAATTGTGAACATCTCTATGAACGTCTGGGCAAAATTAATATGATGCTTCGCCATAGCCATTTACCGCCGTTACATTATAACGAATTAGGCATAGATCAATGGTACCGGCTGTGGCAAACACCCAAAAAAGCAGCACCTGGTCCTGAAATGAGCCGCCGCATGTTTTTTCGCTCTGCAATCAGGCGAGGTGTTGATATGGTGTTGCAGCAGACAAGCATAGATGAATCGCAACATGATTTTCGACCTTTGGCAAAGATTATTTCAGATTTGACTGATTCTGGATCAGATACAGGCTCAGGCGAAGCACATCCTCGGGCGCATAGTGAAGAGCTGCTGTTTCCCGCTGTACCGATAATTAATCCGGCAAACTGTACGGGCTGTGATACCTGTGTTCGTGCCTGCCCACATGCTGCATTGCGCTTCAAGCTGGAAGAAAATCTGGCGTATTATGAAATAGATGCCTCTAACTGTACTAGCTGTCACATCTGTACCGACCTTTGCGAGGAAAACGCCATCAATATTTTGCAATGGACAAGCCAGACAGAAACCAGCCGTACGCTGTGCCTGAATATACAAAAATGTGATTCGTGCGGTACGGTTTTTCATTACCCCAGACTTAATCCTGAAGACAGCCCACCGCGACATTTATGCAATATCTGTGAAAAAGTCAATCATCAGAAAAATTTATTCCAGGTTTTGACTTAGAACCTGTCTGCAAATAGTGAGCCTACTGCGGAAAAGCTGAATCAGGTTCTTAAGATGATTCCTTATATTATTTTATCCCGAACAGGCAGGGGAATGATTTTTGCTGTTTGTCCAGTTTGTCCCTTTCTGGTTTTGCTGCTCTTTTCTTTTCGGGGTTCTGTATTTCCAAAAAGTTTGGTATTAATTTTGTCCTGAATGATTTTGTATTGATTATCCGTTATTACTCCAAAATTATAGAGATAATCCAGATGGGATAAAAATTCTGAATAATTATCGTCTTTATTTTTTCTGTTTAATTCCCGTTGTGGTTTGTTGATACGCTTGTTTAATGATTCTACAAACTTTTGGGCTGTATCTGTACCATCTGAGGGGGATTCCTGTATGGTGAATAACTGGGTTGTGGTATTTGCATAAAAATAGGTATAGCTGGTTGTTTGCAGCTTTAGTGAAGCGATTAAAAAGAGCGCGCTAATGCCAACAAAGACAAGCCCTACTATCTGTTGCTCGGGAATTTTCTGGCTTATTGCTATAAAAATAAATAACATGCCTATCATAAAGCTTATAATTGAAGCCCAGATAAGTTGTTCATTCTTTTTTTTGCTTACCCTTGGTTTTGAATCAATCAGCTCAAGTGGAATGATTTCCTTGTCACTTCTGCCGGGTGAGAGCTTGCTAATATGCAGATTTCCGGAGTCAATCTTGTACTCTTCTGTTGTGAAAAGTGAACAGTTACGAAAGTTTAAAATATCTATGGGTTTGGGATGCATTGGGTACACTTCTTGATCTTATATAGCTTATTAACTTGTAACTACTCAGCTTATCCTCTATTTTGCCCAATAGCTGTGTTAAAAGTGCTCATTTATACTTATAAACTGCGCCGCTTTCGCCTTGCTCTTGAACAATACAAAGGGCAATCCGAGCAGTTACGGATTACGCCGAGTCGTTACATTAACTTAAATATAGAATCGGTTAATAAAAGGGTCAAAAATAAATTCTGGAGATATCATAAAATTCTAGCCGGAGGCTGCATAGTCTGATCTATTCGACCAGTAGGCTTGCCTTGATTAAAACCATAAAATAGGGCTTTTTCAGGATAAACGGTAGCTACTGTTTCATGCTAGAATCGCTTGTTTTATATAAATTGGGCTAGGTACATTGAAGAATCTTGATCCATTTGCTATTTCACTTGATTCGCTAAACCTGATCGAAGCCAGTGCTGGTACGGGTAAATCATGGACGGTCACTCTCTTGTACCTGCGCCTGATTCTTGAGAAAAACTTTAGCGTCGAGCAGATTCTGGTTGTCACCTTTACCGATGCAGCAACCAAAGAGTTACGGGATGATATTCGCAAACGTTTGCTGGAGGCGTTAAGTGCTTTTGAAGATGAGCACTATGCGAAAGAAGATGAGTATTTGCTTTTAAAAAGCAAAATGCCTGAATTAAATCAGGATATAAACGAATCTATAAGACGCTTGAAACGTGCCAGACTTAGCCTGGATGAAGCAACAATTTTTACTATTCATGGCTTTTGTCAACGGGCTTTGTCAGAAAATGCCTTTCAGAGTGCTTTGCCCTTTGAAAGTGAGCTTTTAGAAAATGACCATGAGCTTATGCAAAAACTGGTCGATGACTTTTGGCGACGAAATTTTTATCAGGCTCCTGCTGCTTTATTATTTAAACTGGCGCAAAAAAGAATTACTCCCGATTCACTTCTGGCAGATATTTATACTGCGGTAGGAAAACCATACCTCCAAATTATGAAACCTCAATCAGGGGAACCTGATGCAAAACAATGGGCAGTGCTTGAAGAGAAATTTGAAGCTGCCACAAGTGCCTGGAAAACATATCGGAGTGAAATTATTTCCCTGCTTGATAATCCTGAATTATCAAAAGCTTATTACAAGGGTTTGGTTAATAATCGAGATGCAGCATTTAATATGATGGATGAGCTGTGCCAGTTTAATCAGCCGCCTTCACAGCTTGATACAAAATGCCTTGTGTGGTTGGGAAACAAGGAAAAAACGACTGCAAAATTTGCCTCGCTTGAACATCCCTTTTTTCAGATCTGGCAGGATTTTCTGGATCTGTGGGAAGCCCTGAATCAGGCTGCTGATGATTATCTGAATCATCTGCGCATTCGTCTGCTAAACTATTTGCAGACCGAGTTACCCAAAGAAAAACAAAAGCTTGGGGTTCTTTCTTTCGATGATTTATTGCTCCAACTAGAGAAAGCACTGCGGAATAATCCTCAGTTAGCAGGGGATCTGCGTAAGAAATACAAGGCAGCATTAATTGATGAGTTTCAGGATACCGACCCTATTCAGTATGAGATTTTTAATACGATTTTTACAAACCAGGAAAAACATCCTGTCTTTTTAGTGGGTGACCCCAAACAGGCAATTTACAGTTTCAGGGGAGGGGACATACATACTTATCTCAAGGCAAAAGCGGATACCTCTGAAAACAGGCGTTATACAATCAAGACCAACTGGCGTTCACACCCAAACCTGGTCGCTGCCCTGAATACACTTTATTCCCCCATTGATAATCCATTTCAGGATAAAGGCATTGATTATATTGAGGTCGATGCCGGAAACATCGTTAATGATGAGCTGATTACGCCGGATAACCGCCCTGCATTAAGATTCTGGCAGCAAAGTGCAATCACGACAGAGGGTGAGAAAAAAAATCTGGCAATGATTCGTGATGAAATAGCCAGTTCTCTTGCCAATGATATTGCAGCACTGCTTAATTCAGCGAACGAGGGGCTGGCAAGAATAGGGGATAGACCCATTTCCGGCGGTGATATTGCGGTTCTGGTTCGATCTCACACTCAGGGAAATTTGATAAAGCAGGCACTCAATGCCAGGGGAATTGCCAGTGTTCAAAGCAGCAGGGAAAACATCTTTCAGACCCATGAAGCAGTAGAAATTCATCGCTTGCTAAGCGCAATTGCAGAACCACACAGGGAAGATAATGTACGACGCGCCTTGGTCACCGAATTAATGGGCTATCGTGCAAGTCACTTGCTGGAATTTGAGAATGACAGCAATGCCTGGGAGGAGAAACTGCTCGCCATACAGAACTGGCATAATTTGTGGAAAAAAAAGGGATTTTTGCAGATGATGCGCGACCTCATGCGCAGCGAGCATCTTTATCAACATCTGTTAGCTTTTAGTGATGCTGAACGACGCCTGACAAATATACTGCAACTCTCTGAATTAATTCATAAAGAAATCAGAAAGCAGTCATTTAGCATGGAAGAAACCTTGCGCTGGTTACAGCAGCAACAGCAGAACCCAAACAGCAGTGAAACCGAATTACGGCTTGAAAGTGATGAAGATCTTGTCAAAATTGTGACTATTCACAAGTCAAAGGGTCTGGAATATCCCATTGTTTATTGTCCTTTTGTTGGAATAGGGGGAGCATCACATGGAAAAAGCAACTGTTTTATCTTCCATGAGAATGAACAAGCCTGTTTTGAAATCGGCTCGCCAGACATCAGCCGGCATAAAGAGCTGAAGGCAGAAGAAGAAAGGGCAGAAGACTGTCGTTTGCTGTATGTGGCACTGACCCGTGCCAAATATCAGTGTACAGTGGTTTGTATGCCTGAGCCAATCTACCGTTCGCCTGATAAAACAGCATTGGGCTGGCTTTTAAGCAATGCAAAAAGCCCTCAGGCAGACAAGGAGAAATTTTATCAGGCGTACACAGAACAACTCGCTAAACTTGCCAGACATGATGCTATTGAGGTAGCTGATTTACCTGAGAACAAAGAAATCATCCCTTATACACGATCTGAAGAAAAACAGGAACTTATAGCAAAAAGCTTTGATGCAACGATAAAGCAGCAGGCAAAAATCACCAGCTTTAGTGGTTTAACGGCTGGAGCACATTCTGAAGCTCCCGATTATGATACAACTGCTATTTCCATGGCGGCTGTCAGCGAAAATGCAATTAACCAAGCCAATGACGCCAATGACACTGTTGCAGAATTTCCAAAAGGTGCGGCGGCAGGTTCGGTTCTGCATGAAATCTATGAGAATATAGACTTTACCCAGCCACTGAATGCGCAGGATAAAATCATCTCTGAAACACTTAATAAATGGGGTTTTGAGCAGGAATATAAAAATGCCGCAATTGACTTGCTGGAAAATTCACTGCAAACACCATTGTTTAATGAGCTGAAGCTGGGAAAACTCAGCGATCAGCAACGTCTGAATGAAATGGAGTTTTATCTGCCGCTGAAGCCGTTGCAAACTGATAAATTAAAGCAAATCCTTTTTCAGCATCTTCCACAAGAGTGGCAAGTGGTGAGGGATGCTGTCGATACGCTGTATTTTGATCGAATTGAGGGCTACCTGAAGGGCTATATTGATCTGATCTTTGAATATCAGGGAAAATTTTATGTGGTAGATTATAAATCCAATACGCTCAACGATTACAGTCAGGAGAGCCTGCTTGAGACAATGGCGGAATCACATTACTATCTGCAATATCTTTTATACAGCGTCGCCCTGCATCGCTATCTAAAAAAACGGAGGGCTGATTATGCCTGGGAAACACACTTTGGCGGGGCTTATTATTTGTTTATTCGTGGCATGTCGCCTATGACTTCAACATCAGCATCAATATCAAAAAGCACAAATGAAAAATATATAAAAAAGGGGGGGGATGGGTATCTCGATACTAATCCGGATTATTCTGGTGAAAACCCTGGCGTATTTTACCATAAACCTGATTTTGCCCTGATCGAGGCAATGGACAGCCTGTTTGGGGAGTCACTGCTTTAATGAATACTGCAACAGAACCGGAACAAAAACAACTCGGCTTTGATTTTGATGCTGATTATCATGTGGAAGCTTCGGCAGAAAATTCCAGTTATGAAATACTGGATTATCAATTAGCCGATTTGTTTTGCGAACTCTTTGATAAATCACAGAAAAATATCGAGAAACAGGCAGCTCAAAAAATCAGGCAAAACTTGAGAAGCTGCGTACTGGAAATCAGTAAAAAAACGCGCGAAGGCAGCATTGCGGTAAAATGCACAGCAGAACAGCAAAAACTGTTAATCCAGACTGATCTGCTTCAGGTTCTTGAAGATGTAACACCAGGGGATAATAACAATGATCAATTTAAACCACTGGTATTACATAATACTTATCTTTATTTAAGGCGTTACTGGCAATACCAGCGGCAATTATTTGATTTAATAAATGCACGAATGCATCAGCTCGCATTAACTGAAGAGCAAAAAGCATGGCAAAAACAGCATCTTGAGTCTTATTTTGAAACCAATTCAAGTGATGCTGATACAGACTGGCAAAAACTAGCCGCACAACGCGCCCTGGAAAATAAATTCCTGATTATTACAGGGGGACCGGGAACGGGAAAAACAACCACGATTGCGCGTATTCTGGCACTACTCATCGAAGAGTATCTTTATAATAAAAAACAAAAATATGCAAAAAAAGGGGGGGATGGGTTTAATATATTACTCGCGGCTCCAACAGGAAAGGCAGCGATTCGCATGCTGGACTCGATTCGTTCTGCTCAACAGACTATCAATTTAAGCGAAAAAATACAGGAGTATCTGCCACAACAGGCGAGTACACTGCATAAGTTGTTAGGTTATATACCCGATTCAATAGTTTTTAAACATAATAAAAATAATCACTTAAAAGCGGATATTGTATTGGTAGATGAAGCCTCCATGATTGATATTGCAATGATGGCAAAACTTTTTGAGGCAGTTTCAGAGGATACCAAACTGATTCTGATTGGTGACAAGGATCAGCTTTCATCCGTTGAAACCGGCTCTGTTTTTGCTGATTTATGTCAGGGACTTAAAGATTCTAACTATTTGATAAAACTTCAAAAAAACTGGAGATTTTCAACAGACAGCAGTATCGGTAAACTGGCAATTAGCGCCAATCAGGGTGATATTGACACGCTTTATGATGTTTTAAAGGCTGATAATTCCAGTGAATGCCGTTTATTAGAGCCAGAAATACTCACTAGCAGGCAAATACCAGAGAGCTTGATCCAACCCTGGTTCTCTTATTTTGAATTGTTGACTGATCCGGATGCACCAATTTCAGAGATATTCCAGGCATTTAATCAATATCGCATACTTTGCGCCTTGCGCAGAGGATTAAATGGCAGCAGCATTCTAAGTGAGCGAATCGAAGCTGGCTTGATTCAAAAAGGCTTGTTAACAAACCATCAGAACAGGACAAAAGAGAGAGCAGGGAAGTGGTACCACGGACGCCCCGTTATGATCACCCAAAACAGCTATGAAAAAGGACTGTTTAATGGCGACACAGGCATTGTGCTGAAAAGAAATGGACAAACAAAAGTTTATTTCCCTGATTCAGGTGAAACTGGCTATAAAAGTATCGCAGCTGTCAGGCTACCAGCACATGAAACAACCTGGGCAATGACTATTCATAAAAGCCAGGGTTCTGAATTTGATCAGGTTACATTGGTATTGCCACATGAAATTATGCCACTGTTGACGCGACAATTAATCTATACCGGAATCACCAGAGCAAAAAAGCAGGTAACGATAATTGCAAGCCAGAAAATTCTTGGCGCAGGTTTGAATACTCAGGTATCTAAAGCCACCAGGATAGATAGTTTGTTACGAGAGAACTAAGAGAGGACTAAGAGGGAATATAAGGAACAATTTAGCGATACCTGCTTGCCAAGGTCAACAAACTCTATTTAACATAATATACATTATGCGAAGTTTAGCTTGCTTTGGTCATGCTAAAATAAGAGGCTCGAAGCTGTTTGCTTTAAGCCTCTTATTTATTTTCGTATTATCACTCTATCGCACTCTATCGCATTAATTAATGCTGGTTACATTACCGGAGCTATCAATTGTTATTGGTCTGGGCGATGATTTTCCCTGAGAGGTAATGGTCATTGTTCCTGTAGAGCCGGAAGCACTAACACTGTTAATGACATAGCTTGCAGTATCACTATTGTTATAAGTTACAGTCCCGCTACAACCAGGATTGGAATATAATTTAACCACAGAATTTCCTCCTCCTGTTCTATTTCCACTTAAGCTGTAAATAACTTGTATGTTATAACCGTATTTTGTTCTGCAAATGGCTTGATTTTGCAGGTTAACCTTTAAAGAATTAACCGTAACTGTCATGCTGTCTGAACCCTTAGCACCATCATTATCAGTTACTTCCAGGGTTAAATGATGAGTACCAGGACTTAGACCTTTCAGATTCAATGTTTTTGTATTTGAGAGTGTATTGGCACCTTCTTTCCATTTATAGGATGATATGCTGCCATCTGAATCTGTGCCACTGCCTGTCAATACATAAGCCTGAAGTTCAACAATAGTTTTATCAGAGCCTGCATTTGCAACGGGTGGTTTATTTGCTGAATTGTTGTTCACAGTCACTGTTACCTGGTCGCTTCCAGTTGCGCCTTTATTATCAGTTGCTTCTAAAGTAAAAGTATGACTTCCAGCTGACAAACCTGAAATTGTATAAGGAGGAATATTGCTTCCTGAACCACTTTTCTTGACTACACCACCCAATTTCCACTTCCAGGAAACAATGGTGTCGCCATCGGGATCACTGACTGTGCCGTTTAGTGTGACACTTTCACCAGGTTTTATGATCTTGTCTGCACCGGCATTAACTACAGGTTTTTTATTCACAGCAGCATTTACGATCACTTTGACACTGTCAGAACCAATCGCTCCCTTGTTATCAGTTGCTTCCAGGTAGAAAATATGCTGCCCAGATCCCAAGCCACTAATAACGTATGGAGGAATATTACTTCCTGAGCCACTTTTCTTGACTACACCACCCAATTTCCACTTCCAGGAAACAATGGCGTCGCCATCGGGATCACTGACTGTGCCATTTAGAGTAACGCTTTCACCAGGTTTTATGATCTTGTCTGCACCGGCATTAACTACAGGTTTTTTATTCACAGCAGCATTTACGGTCACTTTGACACTGTCAGAACCAACCGCTCCCTTGTTATCAGTTGCTTCCAGGTAGAAAATATGCTGCCCAGATCCCAAACCACTAACAACGTATGGAGGAATATTGCTTCCTGAGCCACTTCTTTTTACAACGCCATTTAGTTTCCATTTCCAGGAAACAATGGCGTCGCCATCGGGATCACTGACTGTGCCGTTTAGAGTAACGCTTTCACCAGGTTTTATGATCTTGTCCGCACCGGCACTAACTACTGGATTTCTATTGATTTTTGCATTTACACTCACTATGACAGAGTCTGTACTGACAGCTCCTTTATTGTCAGTGACCTCGAGTTGAAATACATGCAGTCCAATTGATAAATTGTTAATCCTGAGTGGGGCTATCGTCCCTCCACTACCACTTTTTCTGGTGATGCCATTTTTTACCCATTTCCACGCTGCAATCGAGCCATCGAGATCCTTTGCTGTTCCATTTAATGTAATACTTTCACCAAAATTTATCGTTTTGTCTAATCCGGCATTGACAATTGGAGCTTTATTAGTGCTTGAGTTAACGGTAATTTTGATGCTGGCTGAATTTTTTGCACCTAAATTATCAGTAACCGTTAGTTTGAAAAAGTGTTCTCCTACAGATAAATTAACAAGTACAATTGAATCCCCTGCTCCCTTGCTAACTGCGCCTTCTGTCCATAAATAGGATTTGATCTGCCCATCTGGATCAGAAGCATGTCCCTGAAGTTTAATTGTTTCTCCAACTGTAATTATTTTTCCGTTTATTGAGTCTTCAATACTTACCAGAGGGTTTCTGTTGACCCATTCAGGTAAAATATTGGTCTGTGGTGGGTTGCTATAACCTCTCGCTACAAGATTATTTTGCAAAGGTCTAAAAACATCCTTTGCACCTGCAAAATTGGCAATTCTTCGATATATTGGCACTGCTACTCCATCAAGCAAACCATTGTCAGCAAAGTCTGTTGTTAATTTATCAAGAGCAGTAGCCAAGTCCTGATTTTGACTATTAGCCAGAAAACCGGCAGAAAATAATAGCAAGATTGCATTATCAGGATGGTTATTTGTATTTAAATTTAATCTGTTAAGTGAAATTCCTGAGAGACCGAATAAGGCTTTTAAATCGGATAAAGCCTGCGAGTTTGCATTATCGACAGTTTTTCCCTGATTGACCAAATATTCAATACGAGCTGCAACCAGGTGTGTGAATATATTTAAATTATCAACAGACTCCCCTGCTTTTGATATCTCATTTAATGTCAGGGATACAGTGCTTTTTTCCCCGCTGTATTCATTGTAAAACAGACCACTGACACTAATTTTTGTCCAGCCTGTCCAGGGAAGAATAGCATTAAACTCACCTTTATCATTTGCAATCAAACCATCAAGTCTGTCTGTTGAGGAAGCCCCCTGCTTTGAATATTTTGCATATGAAATTTGTGAATCTTTTAAAAAATCACCCTTTTGAGCAACACCACTTGCTACAGAGTGATTCGCTTGATTCGAGCCTCCGCCACAACTTGATATAAAAAGGCTTAATGAAACAACAAGTAATAGGTATAAGGGGTAAAACGGTTTCATTATGTTGGGTTCTCGGAAGTTATTTGATGTTTTAGGTTTTAGATAAAATTTCAAATCAATAGATTTAATTGAAATTAAGTGGCTTTATTGCACGCTGAGATAGCAGATTATATTGTATTATTTTCTTTCTTTTCTTTCTTTTCTTTCTTTTCTTTCTTTTCTTTCTTTTCTTGTGGGGGTTATTATGAATACCCCCGCAATTATAACCCATTTACTCAATGTTAATAAAGACTATTAACTGCCCTAAGAGTGTCA
>JALVDQ010000215.1 GCA_027008885.1 Thiotrichaceae bacterium
TGACATTCCTGACAGGTTTTGTCTGTCTTGCCAGTGTCATAAGCCTCTTTCCAGTCAGCATATTGTGAGATAGATAAAAACTTTTCCTGATTCAAATGACAAGTGCCACAGAGTTCTGAATTTCTAAAAATTGGGTTTTTCTGTGTAGGAAAACCTTTCATAGCAAGCGAAACATCTGAGTCATAAGGACCATGTTTAGTACCGCTGTGATCTAATGTTACAGTATCAAAAATACGTGTCTTGTACTTTCCGTTTTCATCTTTGTTGATATGCACATCTTTAATTGAATGACAAAAATTACAGGAAATACCATGATCTTTTTTCTCTTTCATGGCGACACCCAAATCCACTTCATTGCCCCTGGCATGTTCATTTATCACCAGCGTTGGCACATGACAATCGGCGCAATCGCCCTTGGCACCATGCATCATCGGCTGAAAACCCAGCCCATCTTTTTCACCTGTGCCACTAACACCTGCATAAAACTGGTAAACCTTGTCATTATGCAAATCCTGCCCCATGCGTGAACTGCTCCACTCCTTAAAAATACGCTGGTGACAGGCACCACAATATTGCGGACTGGTTTTATCAGCCTCTTCGGCTGAGAGACCAAATGAGAACCATGACAATAAAAGTAGCAAGCCCCATGCAACCCTATTGCCAATTGATTGCGATACATATTTCATATTATTTTCCTGGCGGTTTTATTCGGGCACAGTGTATCGTTACTGCACCTGAAAAAATATGATTGATGTTAGGGTTAAACCTAAGGGATAAATACTGGCTATTTAAAAAGTTTGCTGGAAAGCTTATTGTTTCTGTAGGAGTATCTGTTTGAGACTTTTCTAAAAGTACCCAAGAAAATTAATTTAACAAAATTTTGTTTCCTTGATGAACTTATCGCAGGTTTAGAAAAAAGATTAAGGCAAAAAACCAGCGCACACCATCTGTTTTTGATACGCTGGTGTATTGTTTAATTATGGCGAATTGCTGTAATTAAACCTGTCGAACTCAAACTCCACCTAAAACTACTATTTGATACCTTTGATAAGTCCCATAATATGACCTATAGTACCCATATTGGGTATATTAACAAGGAACAACAAAGCTTGTATGACACCAACAACCACTATTGCAGATGCACTGTTTACCAAAACGCAGCAAAAAGTCATGGGGATATTATTCAGAAAACCAGACACAAGTTTTTATCTCAATGAAATCGTTGGTCTGGCAGATATGGGCAAAGGCACGATCAAACGAGAGCTAGAAAAAATGACTGCCGCTGGTTTATTAACACTCAAGCACATAGGCAACCAAAACCATTATCAAGCCAACCCCACCTGCCCGATTTATAAAGAGCTGATTGCCATAAGCCGTAAAACATTTGGACTCTCAGATGTTATACGCAAGGCACTTATACCTACCCAAAATGCCATTCAATATGCCTTTATTTATGGTTCGATAGCCAAAGGTACAGACACCGCAAATAGTGATATAGACCTGATGATTATTGGTGATGACCTGACCTACACAGACATAATGAATTTACTGATGGAAGCTGAAAAAGAACTACAGCGACCGATTAACCCAAGCATCTACTCACCCAGTGATTTCATAGGAAAATTACAACAGGGAAACAGCTTCTTAACTCGTATAATGCAACAGGAAAAAATCCCTCTGATAGGAAATGAAGATGTCATTAGAAAAGTTGGATAATCTGGTAAAAATAGGTCAGTTGAAGCACGAACCACCTGATCAGAATGAGTTTAATGGCATGGTTGCTTCAGCCAAAGCACGTCTACAAGATGCACAAATCCCCAGTTTATCGGACGATAGTAAATTCTCACTTGCCTATGGAGCAGCTCACGCCTTATCTCTTGCCGCTATGCGTTGGCATGGCTATCGCTCAGATAACAGATATTTAGTCTTCCAATGTTTGGAACAAACCATCGGACTAGAAACTGCAAAATGGCGAGTACTAGATCAATGCCACAAACGACGCAATCTCGCCGAATATGAAGGGCATCTGGAAATAGCGCCACAACTACTAAAAGAGCTAATCGCAATTACCAAAGAACTATTGCAACGAGTAGAAGAAATGGGAAATATCAAGGATAAAATATGAGCCAAACCAGTGATAAACAGCAACAGCTAGTTGAAATACTAAAAGCACGAAAAAATATAATAAAATAAAGGGGTTGCAGATATGAGAAATCAGCAGGCATTGCTCTATAAAAATGAGGTATTTAGTATTCAAGGAGCAATATTTGATGTTTACCGAGAAATGGGGTGTGGTTTTCTGGAAGCTGTCTATCAAGAGTGTCTGGAAAAAGAATTTCAAGCAAGAGAAATACCTTTTGCTTCCCAGCAAATATTGTCATTAGAATACAAAGGAAAGCGAATAAAGCAGACTTATCAGCCAGACTTTATATGTTACGACAAAATTATTATTGAGTTAAAAGCAGTTAAAGAATTAGCAAAGATACATGAAGCACAGTTACATAATTATCTTAAAGCATCAGGCTTACGACTTGGATTATTAGTCAACTTTGGTCATTATCCCAAAACACAAATAAAACGAGTTATTATTTAACCACAAAACACACGAACGACACGAAAAAATCATCAAACCTTTTCGTGTATTTAGTGTATTTCGTGGTAAAGCATTAGGAAAGCAGTTAAGTAATGAAAATTAACCACAAAACACACGACGACACGAAAAAACCATCAAACCTTTTTCGTGTATTTAGTGTGTTTCATGGTAAAGCATTAGGAAAGCAGTTAAGTAATGAAAATTAACCACAAAATACACGAACGACACGAAAAAACCATTAAACCCTTTCGTGTATTTAGTGTGTTTCGTGGTAAAGTTAGCAATGAGTCTCGCAATGCGATTATTAGAAAGGCGATTACTTTTTGGCTAAGTTATTCGAATAAAAACAAATGGTCAGATGAAATTTTGAATTTTCAGGGTGTCGAGGATTTCCCTGCATTTGAAAATAATAGAGATGATTTAAGCCTTCCCAAAGAAGACCCACTTCATGAAATATCTACTAGATACCTGGGTTAGGTGAGGGGTTAGGCGAGGGCTAAGCTCATGGCAAGACAACG
>JALVDQ010000216.1 GCA_027008885.1 Thiotrichaceae bacterium
GAGGCAAACAGCAAAAAGCGTTTGCAGGAAATACAGGATCAGTTTAGAAATATCTTTAAAAAGTCAAAATTAAGCCAAAAACTTCCATTTTGATTTATTTTTCGTCTTATACTTCGCGTATTTTTTCAGATAGACTCAATTAAATAACTTATGCCTGCTACAGACCCCAATCAGATTGCCCATATACTCACCGAAGCACTGCCTTATATACAGCGTTATTCAGGTAAAACCATCGTCATAAAATATGGTGGAAATGCCATGACCGACGAAGATTTAAAACGCAGTTTTGCCCGCGATGTGGTGTTGCTTAAACAGGTTGGAATCAATCCGGTAATCGTTCATGGAGGTGGTCCACAAATCGGTAGCCTGCTTGAAAAAATCGGCAAGAAAAGTCATTTTATTGAGGGTATGCGCGTCACAGACAGCGAAACCATGGACGTGGTGCAAATGGTTTTGGGTGGGCTGGTGAATAAACAGATCGTCAGCGATATTAATCTCGCAGGGGGTAGAGCCATTGGTCTGACCGGAAAAGACGGCAAACTTATCCTTGCCAAAAAACTTGAATTAAAATCAAAAGCACAGGAACAGCAACCTTCCGAAATTATTGATCTGGGACATGTTGGTACGGTCAATAAAATCAATGCGGGGATTGTAAGGTTACTGGAAAGTGAAAAATACATCCCGGTAATCGCACCTGTTGGCGTCGGTGATGATGGCGCATCATACAATATCAATGCAGACCTGGTCGCGGGAGAAATGGCAGCCACCCTTGGCGCAGAAAGACTTTTGCTATTGACCAATACACCTGGTGTTCTTGATAAACAGGGCGAGTTATTAACCGGTCTGAGCAAGGAAGATATTCAGCGCCTTACTGATGATGGCACGATTCAGGGCGGCATGTTGCCCAAAATACAATGCGCGCTCGATGCGGTTGCCGCAGGAACCCAGTCAGCCTGTATTATTGATGGACGAGTTCCACATGCAGTCTTGCTTGAATTATTAACAGATGAAGGTATGGGGACGTTACTAAAACAATAGCTTCAGTAACTACTCAGCTTGCCCTCTATTTTGTCCAATAGCTGCGTTAAAAGGTGGTGGGTCAAACCTGTGTTTTGTAGGTCGGATTAGCCCAAGCGTAATCCGACAAAATCGTGGCACTATGTTGGATTACGCTACGCTAATCCAAGCTACGCATTGGGTAAATCAACAGGTTTATCCACGACTAAATTCTTAACCGCGAAGAGCATAGTTTTTTTGGGTTTGGAGCTTTATCCCTACTGCTTCCGTATCAGCTTTCTGATAATAAAGCGTGCGGGATGGCAGTTGTTTAACACTTTCTGTGTATTTTCTGAAGCTGCTTTGTTTTCAAGCAATTCACATAAGGCTTTGGCACAGTAGGCACTGCTAATAACCCCGCGAGAACCCAGTCCACCAAGTACAAACAAACCCTGCTGGTATTTTGCCTGCGGGTATTTTTTCCATTTCTTTCCCTGATGCAAATCATGGTAGTTTTCTTCGTAAAATGCTTTATGCGGTAAAGCACCGACATAGGGAAAACGGTCTGGTGTGGTCATGCGGACAGCAACGTGAGCGCTTGAGCGTTGCCCCAGGCTATGTGCAAACTCGGGTAAATAGTTTTGCAGGGAGTCATAGTTTTGCCGGTCTGATTCCGCCTTGATTTGAGGAGCAGAACAGTCGCGTTCAAAGGTTGCCCCGAAAATATGAACAGGCTGTTGAGAACAATCGGAGTGCAAGGCTGGAGTTAAATATCCTTCATGTCCAATCACTGTTTTCAAGTGCTTTGAATAATCTGAAGCTTCTGCAAAAGTTGTCTGCCCCGCCACCGGCACTCCTGGAAGAAAAGCTGATTGCGCAAAGCCATGCAGGTCTTTTCCATTCGCAATAATGACCACTTCAGCTTGCGCGATTAGATTATGGGCAGAATCTACAAGCTGCCATTGCTTGCCATTTTTTTGCAGTGAAATAATTTGCGTCTGTTTTATAATTTTGCAGCCAGCTTGCGCGCCTGCTGTCTCTTCTCTCCCTTCCGGGCATAAAGCATTGGCATAATCAGCGGGGTTAATCCAGCCGCCTTCAGGAAAATAGCTGGATTTAAAAGGCAACTCGATGCCCGCCACCTGACTGCTCTGTTTTTCATCCAGTAACTGTATAAAATCTTCCCCCAGGTGACGCGCTTTAAGCTCGTGCCAGCGTTTTAATTCACGTTCATTATGGGTCAGTTGCAATACCCCACACAGGTTGTACCTGATCTTGGTACCCTGGCGTTCAAGCTTTTTCAGAATGGTTTGGGTATAGTGAAAACTGTTTCTGTAAAAATCTTCACCAGGGCTGGCTTTCGCCGTCATTTTGGGAGAGATCACGCCAGCAGGATTTCCTGATGCTTCACTTGCCAGACCAGCATGCCGCTCAAGCAGGGTGACTTGCCAACCAGCCTGGCGCAAATGCCAGCACATTTGACTCCCCGCAAGACCACCACCAATAATAACAGCCTGTCTGTTTTGCCATTCAAACCTGGGGTATTGAAACCAGATTGGTGTCTTCATACTTTCACTCTAATATTCTTTACGATCCAGAAATATATAAAAAAAGGGGGGGATGGGTAGCAGGGTTACAGAAGACAGAGGCTACTTCTTTTTGCTGCGTCTGGTTGTTGTTTTGTAGGGTGTCTTTTTGTTTTGACGGTAGATTTGGGAAGGAGACAGTTTGGCGCGTTTCTTGCCTCGTCCTTCAAAGGGGTTTTCTCCCGTTTTAAACTGGATTCTTACCTGCGTACCTTTTAACTTCAGTGTTTCCCGAAAATAATTCATCAGGTAGCGTTTATAACTGCCCGGGATTCGTTTCGTCTGGTTGCCATGAATAATCACCGTAAAAGGGTTGTTTCCACCCTGGTGAGCATAGCGCAGTTTTATGCGTCGTGAGGCGACAACAGGCAATTGATGTGCATCAACAGCGGTTTGCAAGATGCGAGTCATGCGTGATGTCGAGACATTGAGCATGGCTGAATCATAGGCTTCATGCACTGATTTATATAAATGTCCAACGCCTGTGCCATGCAGCGCAGAAATAAAGTGTTTGTCTGCAAAATCAAGAAAAGGCAGCTTTACTTCCAGTTTGACCTTGATCTGCTCACGCTGGTAATCATCCAGACCATCCCACTTGTTGATTGCAACGACCAGAGAACGTCCGGCATCCAGGATCAGACCAAGCAGATGTGCATCCTGGTCGGTTATGCTTTCATGTGCGTCCAGCAACATAATGACCACATGCGCGTGCTCAATGGCAGACAATGTTTTGATAATGCTGAAGGTTTCGATTTTTTCCCTGACCTTGCCCCGGCGTCGCACACCTGCGGTATCAATCAGTGTATATTTTTGTCCGTCACGTTCATAAGGCACATAAATGCTGTCGCGCGTGGTACCAGGCTGGTCAAACGCGACTACACGTTCCTCACCCATAATGCGGTTGATCAGGGTGGATTTGCCGACGTTGGGACGCCCCACAAAAGCGATGCGAATACTGTCTGCAAATTCGTCGGGGACTTCGTCTGCATCATCTTCATCCTCGGGGAATGTCTCCAGCAGATGATTGATCATCCGGGTTACACCGCGCCCGTGAGCTGCGGCAATGGCAAAAACATCCTTGAATCCAAGCTGATAAAATTCAGCAACGGCTTGATCTGGATCGACGGCATCTGTCTTGTTGACCACCAGATACACATCCTTGCCCGCCCGCCTTAGTCGTTCAGCGACCAGATGATCTGCCGAGGTCAGCCCTTCGCGCCCATCGACTATAAACAAAACCGTATTGGCTTCATCCACCGCAAGCCAGGTCTGATTTGCCATATACTCGTCAATACCGGCATCATCACCACTTAAGCCCCCCGTATCAATGACCAGATAGCTGCGTTCTTCACCGCCCAGAACCCCCTGACCATATTTGCGGTCACGAGTCAGTCCCGGAAAATCAGCCACCAGTGCATCTCGCGATTTGGTCAGGCGATTAAATAAAGTGGATTTGCCGACATTGGGACGACCGACGAGTGCGAATACGGGTTTCATGTGTTTGGAATACTGCTTAAATTTTTATGGCAGGCAAGGATAACACAGGGACGGCGCAATGATAAATCCGAGAACAGGAAGCGTTGTGAGCTGGTTATGCTCACAAGTATCTAACCATAGACCGGACTAATGATATTTGTAACACCCATCCCTCCTCTTTTTTATATATTTTTGTGTTGTGGAACGAAACACGGGAGCAATAGTTAATACCGTGCCGTGCCACCCCGTATTCCGCAGGGCTTCATACGGGCTACGGTTCTGTCCTCTGTCCTCTGTCCTCTGTCCTCTGTCCTCTGTCCTCTGCCACCCATCCCCCCTTTTTTTTGATATTTTTAGTTTTGTAGGGTTAGCCCATCTCAAAGCCCCATGGCTTTACGAATCACCTCATTTTTCACCACGGGTATCCGGTTAAACAGGTTCATGCCCAGATTGCGTGCTGTTTTTACAGGGGCGGCAGTATGTCCAAAGAGTAGCCTGAATGCTTCCATGGTGCGCATGGTGAGTACATTGTCGCCACGTCGGGCGCGTTCATAGCGGCGCAGTGTTTTCAGACTGCCTGGATCACGACCATGCTGCGCAAGCTGGGTGGCAAGTTCTACCGCATCTTTAAGACCCAGGTTCACGCCCTGTCCGGCGAGTGGGTGAATTGTATGTGCGGCATCACCAACCAGCGCAATGCGTTCCATTACATAGGGTTTTGCCTGTGAACCACGCAATGGAAACGCGCCCCGATCCCCTACTTTGGTGACTTTGCCGAGCTTGTGATCAAGTGCCTCTGCGAGTGCTTTTTTGAAGTCATTCTTTTTGATAGCGCAATAATAATCTGCCAGATCAGAAGGCAAAGTCCAGACAATCGAGCTGCTGCCATCTGCAAGCGGCAAAAAAGCAACAGGTCCGGTTGACTGAAAGCGTTGCCATGCCGTGTATTCGTGGGGTTTTTCCGTCTTAACCACTGTAACCAGCCCGCTTTGACCATAATCATCGCGTTGAATATCAATGCCGGCGAGCGTACGCACCTGTGAATTGGCACCGTCTGCGCCAACCAGCAATTTTGCGCTAATCTGTTCCTCATTATCGAGTGTGACTATGACCTTGTCAGTTTCGACGCTCAAGTCTTTTAGCTTGTTGGGTTGATACAGGCGGGCTGTTTCAAGTGATGTAAAGGCATCAGCAACGCCTAGCTGAATAATCCGATTTTCAATAATATGCCCAAGGTCAGGCTCGCCCAGCTCGGCAGCCTCAAAACGCACATGCCCATCGCCAGCAGCATCCCAGACTTGCATCGCCTCATAGGGACAGGTTCGCATGGCTTTGATTGCATCCCAGGCTCCGGCATCCATGAGCGCATTTTGTGAGGCACGACTGATCGCCGAGACGCGCAGATCGTATGCATCATCCGCAGAAAAAGGTTTGGCGGCAAAGGCTTCAATCACGGCAACTTTTTTGCCCTGTTTGGCAAGCAGACAGCCGAGCGTTGCGCCAACCATGCCGCCACCGTTTATTATGACATCGTAGTGTTTCATATTATTGCTTCATATTTTGTAGCCTAAGCTCTGAGTGCCAGACCGCGTGCCAGGCGTGATTGTCGATAGTTAATGCCCATGCTTTGTGTGGTAATCCATTTCCGCAAGGGCGCGATACGGTCAACGCTGATTAAACCTGCGGCGCGTGCATGACCCAGCAGAAAATCATCGTTGGAAAACAGGCGCACCAGAGAGTCAGTATAACGTACCGTGGTTTTCAGATCACCCTGACGCAGTTTTTCATAGTCCTGTAGCAGTTTTTCAGTTCCGGGATCATTCTTGTTATTTGCCTTGTTTTGGCAGATCAGTTCAGCCAGTACCGCCACATCACGCAGGGCAAGATTGAGTCCTTGTCCGGCAACCGGATGCATGGTATGTGATGCGTTGCCGATAATCACAGTTCGTGTAGCCGTATTTCGCACCGATGTTACCAGCGCCAGCGGGTAGCTTGAGCGCTTTCCAACCTTTGTAAAACGACCCAGACGGTAGCCAAATTCCTTGCCGAGTTTTTTTAGAAAGTCGTGATCACTCAGATTCATGGTGTCATTCAAAGCATTATTGGCGTCTCTGGTGTCGTGTGTCCAGACCAGCGAACAACGGTTGTCTGAAAGGGGTAGCAGCGCAATCGGTCCGGTTTCGGTAAAGCGTTCAAATGCCTGGTTCTGGTGTGGCTTTTCAGTCGAAACATTGGCGATCAGGGCTGCCTGATTGTATTCGGAGCGATTATAACCGATAGCGCATAATTGACGAATTTTGGATTGGGTACCATCAGAGCCAACCAGTAGTTTTGTTTTGAGTCTGCGTGGCTTTTTGCCCTGTTGTTGCAATGTAACAATCAGGTAATCCTGCTGTTTCTCAAGCGCACTCACCGTTGCGGGTACGATTTGTTCAATAGTGCTTTTATTTAAACGCTGGTAAAGTTGCTTTCCCAAAATACGACTTTCTACCAGATAGCCCAGAGCAGGTACTTTCTCTTTTTCAGCATCAAGACGAGCCGCGCCAAAATGCCCGCGATCAGAAATGTGTATTTTTTTGATTGCGGTGGTTTTATCCTGCAACTCATCCCACAGACCCATGCCCTTGTAAATCAGGCTGGAACCATAAGAAAGCGCAATCGCACGGTCATCGTAGGAAGGCTGCTCAGCAACGCCAAACTCATAAGTATCAACCAGCCCCACCTTAAGTTTAAGCGGAGTCAGCGCAAGCGCAAGACTGGCACCAACCATACCACCACCGATAATGAGCACATCGTAAACAGAATCGTTAGCTGTATTTTTGTGTGTAGATTGTTTGCTATTTTTTTTCATGGCGCGTTTTATGGATTCGTTCCGGCAGAAAATATATAAAAAAAGGGGGGGATGGGTTGTTATTATACCCATCCCCCCCTGTTTTTATATATTTTAAGGGATATATTTGAGTAGTAGTGTTGATTTAGGCGGGGTCGATGTCGCTTTGCAAAACCAACCATCGAAGCCCAAATCTGGTCGCTTGCGTAATTTGAACTAACGGATTTATATTAAAAATGGCAGGTTTTTATTACGCAGACTCCTAATTGTTCAGAAATTGCGACTTCCCTGAAATTGCCTGTTTTTTTTCTATCCTGCTTGAGTATAAGGAGGGTAGAATACGGCTTTTATTTTACATACAGGCAAGCAGTAAATGAAAATCGCAATTGCAGGAACTGGCTATGTTGGCTTATCCAATGGTGTTCTTCTCGCGCAACATAATGAAGTGGTGGCTTTAGATATCAACCCTGAAAAAATCGAACAGTTAAATAAAAAAATATCTCCAATTGCAGATAATGAAATCGAGGATTTTTTAGAAAACAGGTCACTTGATTTTCGAGCGACACTTGACAGGAATGAAGCCTATGCGGATGCAGATTTTGTTATTATTGCGACTCCAACAGACTACGATGCAAACACAAATACCTTTAATACAACTTCTGTAGAGTCAGTCATAAGGGATGTTCTGCAGACTAACCCTGACACCGTCATGATAATCAAGTCGACAGTGCCGGTGGGTTACACTAAACAGATTAAACAAGAATTTGCGACTGACAATATTATTTTTTCTCCAGAATTTTTAAGAGAGGGTAAGGCTCTTTATGACAATTTGTATCCTTCACGCATTATTGTTGGAGAACAATCCAGTCGAGCCGAATTATTTGCGAAGTTGCTGACTCAGGGTGCGTATAAAAAAGATATTCCGGTTCTTTTTACTGATTCTACTGAAGCAGAAGCCATAAAGCTTTTTTCAAATACCTATCTGGCAATGCGGGTTGCCTATTTTAATGAGCTTGATACCTATGCACAGATACATCAATTAGATAGCAGGCAGATCATTAAGGGAGTAGGGCTGGATCCGCGCATTGGAGATCATTATAACAATCCTTCTTTTGGCTATGGCGGCTATTGTCTTCCTAAAGATACCAAGCAGCTATTGGCTAATTACAAAGATGTCCCGAGCAACCTGATCAAAGCCATTGTAGAGTCAAATCGCACCCGAAAGGATTTTATTGCGGATCTGGTTATTAAGCAAAATCCGCAAATCGTAGGAATTTACCGGCTTATTATGAAATCAGGCTCAGATAATTTCAGGGCATCATCCATCCAGGGAATTATGAAACGCATTAAAGCAAAGGGGATTGAAGTGGTGGTTTATGAACCTGAGCTACGCGAAGCTGATTTCTTTCGCTCTCGTGTTATAGGCGACCTTGATGAATTTAAAAGATTATCTGATGTGGTGGTGGCAAACCGCTTGTCAGATGATATTGAGGATATTAAAAACAAGGTCATTACACGCGATTTGTTTGGTAATGATGCCTGATATTATATAACTATTCAGCCATTACGATATTATTATAAACCTCTTGTTTAAGTAGTCTTTTATGAATATTGATGTATTCAATGGTGATGCCGATGGCATTTGCGCCTTAATTCAATATCGCTTTGCTTTTCCTGCAAAATCCACACTGGTCACGGGGGTAAAGCGGGATATACAATTGCTGGACAGGGTTTCAGCCAGGCAGGGAGACAAGATCAATGTGTTTGATATTTCCATGCAAAAAAACAGAAAAGCACTTGAAAAGTTACTTAATAATGGTGTGTCTGTATTTTATGTTGATCACCACATCAGTGGGGAAATACCGGAAAACCCCGGGCTGGAAGCGATAATTGATACTTCGCCAACTATTTGCACAAGCTTGCTGGTAGACAAGTATTTAAATGGTCAATTCAGGCAATGGGCTATTGTTGCAGCATTTGGTGATAATATGACAAATAGTGCTAATGAGGCTGCAAAAACACTCTCGCTCTCAGATGAGAGCGTGCATAAACTAAAGAAACTCGGCATCAGCATCAATTACAATGGCTATGGAAGCAGCCTCGATGATCTGCATTTTAAGCCTGCTGATCTTTACCTGAAAATGTCAGCCTATAAGTCACCACTTGATTTTATATCTGATCCAGACTCATGCTATAAAAAACTGCAAGCGGGGTATGATGATGATATTGCAAAAACCGAAAGCCTGAAACCTGAATATCTGAAAGGCAATACTGCTGTATACAAACTACCTGATAAGCTCTGGGCAAGAAGGGTAAGTGGCGTTTTTGGCAATATGCTGGCAAACCGCTTCCCTGATAGAGCACACGCAATATTGAGTCACCACAATGAAGCTGGTTATGTGATTAGTGTCCGCGCACCATTAAATAATCTGAATTATGCGGGAGAACTCTGCTCGAAGTTTGCTGGTGGCGGTGGTCGCAAAGGAGCCGCAGGAATTAACCAGCTAGCGGAAAATGAATTGGATAAGTTTATTTCGCAGTTTCAAGAAACATACAACTAAATGAAAATAAATGAATAGCTCAAAAAAACAAATTAGTCCTTATGGTGGAAATCTGTGCAACCTTGTTTTGGAGCAAAAGGATGCAGAAAGACTAAAAATTGAGGCAGCAAATTACCCTGCTGTTACACTTACACAGCGGCAAATTTGTGATTTGGAGCTTCTGATGAATGGTGCTTTCAGCCCCCTGACAGGCTTTATGACACGCCAGGATTATGAATCAGTCATCAATAAAATGAAGCTGGCAAATGGTTTGCTCTGGCCGATACCTGTTATTTTTGATGTTTCAGTTAAATTTGTAGAAGAAAAGCAAATACAAACAGGCTCTAAAGTGGCATTACAGGATGGTGAAGGTTTTATGCTGGCGGTGCTCACTGTGGAAAGCATCTGGACACCGGACAAGGAAAAAGAAGCAGAAAAAGTATATGGTACAAACTCCAGGGAGCACCCTGGGGTGCACTATCTGTTTGATAAAACCCGGGATGTTTATATAGGTGGTGGTATTCAGGGGGTTCAGCTTCCTGATGCCTATGTTTTCGGTTCTTATCGGCGCACTCCACTACAACAAAGGACTATATTTTTAAAAAAGGGATGGCGCAAGGTCATAGGCTATCAAACCAGCAAGATTATCCACCGCCTGCAACGAGAGCTGTTGCTTTCTATTGCAAGAGAACATCAGGCACAGATATTAATTCATCCAAGCATTGGCAGCACCAAGCCTGGAGACACACATTACTACACGAGACTTCACTGTTATCAAGCGGTTCTAAAATACTTTCCAAAACAGATTGCAATGCTTTCTGTAATGCCGCTTTCGATGCGAATGGCTGGTGCCAGAGAAAGCCTCTGGTATGCCATTATTCATCAAAACTATGGTTGCACGCACTTTGTCGTTGGTCCCAATCATGCACTCCCTCCCCAAAATGAAGAGCTTGAATATTCCTACGAATCGCAGAAACTGGTAAATGAATATGCAGATCATCTGGATATCAAAATGATTCCGGTAGAAGAATATCAATACCTCCCCAGTTGCAACTGTTTTCTGCCAGTATCAAAGATTCAGAAAAAAAATGAAAGCGGTGTGCGTTTTCTTGAAAGCAAAATACGGGAAAACCTGCATGCAAACAAAGCGGTTCCTCAATGGTGTAGCTATCCTGAAGTGCTTGAGGAGATGAAAAAAGCTTACCCGTCCAGATCAAGGCAGGGTTTTACCCTGTTCTTCACTGGTTTGTCGGGTTCGGGTAAGTCAACCATTGCCAAAATAGTTAATGCACAGTTAATTGAACACGGATCACGCCCAGTGACTTTACTTGATGGGGACGTGGTAAGATTAAATCTTTCATCGGAACTGGGATTTTCGAAAGCACATAGAGACCTGAATATTCGCCGCATCGGTTTTGTCGCAAATGAAATCACCAAAAACCGGGGAATTGCAATATGCGCACCAATAGCACCGTATAGCAAAACCAGAAGAGACGTCAGGGCACTAATCGAGGAACATGGCACGTTTATAGAAATTTACGTCTCTACCCCGCTGGAAGTCTGTGAAGCCAGAGACAGAAAGGGTCTCTATGCAAAAGCCAGAAAAGGAATTATTCCTGAATTTACCGGCATTAGTGATCCGTATGAGAAACCTGAAAATCCGGAACTTGATATTGATACATCAACAAAATCACCTCTGGAATCAGCCCAGGAAGTCATTTTATATTTATTTCAGAAAGGTTTTCTGGAGTAA
>JALVDQ010000217.1 GCA_027008885.1 Thiotrichaceae bacterium
ACCTTTTGAAAATATGTAAAAAACAGGGGGGGATGGGTTTAACGTATTCTGATTTTAGCGACACTTTTTACTGTTATTTCAACCCGACGGTTAAGTGCCCTGCCTCGCTCTGTTCTGTTATCGGCGATAGGTCTGGTTTCTCCCAAACCCTGGGTAGTAATTAACTGTCGATTGACTCCGCGTGAAGCAAGATAGGCGGCTACCGCATTAGCTCTGGCGTATGAGAGGGACAGGTTTGCCTGATTACTGCCAATGCTGTCTGTATGTCCCACAACCCTGATTGACTTGATCATTTGATTATTTAAATCCTGGGCAAGCCTGTCGAGTGCATTTCTTCCGTCAAGAGTTAGCTGGGCGCTTCCCGAATCGAAATGTGAACCACCTGAGAGTGTTTTGTGCACAATTTTATATTGTGGTGCGGGTGGTGCAACGGGTTTCTGAATGACTACGGGTTTGGGGGCTGCTCTCTGGATTACAATTGGCTGTGGTTTTACAACAGGTTGCACAACAGGCTGCGGCGGAACATACACATTAATTATATTCTCTGGTGGTTTTTTGGTATTGACAGGTTGTTTTTGAATCCTGTTCTGTTCGGATATAAAAGAATGATCCCTGTACCTGGGGCTCCAGTTTACGCCAACGCTAAGATTGCTGATATCCTTGTCAAAATATTCATATTCTGATCGCAGGGTGAAGTTCTCCGTCAGGTCATATTCCGCACCGATACCACCGAATACGGTAAGTTTGTTATTTTGCTTGCTGTTAACCGCGCCTTTGTCCTTATTGCTGAACTTGGCTACTCCAAGCTTGCCGAGTGGTCTGATGCCAGCAAATTTCACAGGTGAGTTATAGACAACATTGGCGCCAATCGCCTGATAATGAACTTTTCCGCTTTCACCAATATTGCTTTTGAGCCTGGCTTCACCAAAATCAGCCCAGAATGCTTCCAGTCCTACCTGGCGTGATACGTCAGTACCAACATAGATTTTCTTTGACATGTCTTTATTATCGGTGGTTTTCCAGGTATTCCCGCCATCTGGATCCATATCACTGATACCGAGACTGCCGCCGATGTACCATTGATCTGATAGTTTTTCCAGGGGATTGGCAGTAACCGAAGAAATAATACCTGCGAGTGCAGCGATACTCGCTACTGCCAACAGATCACTATATAAAAATTGTTTGTTATAAGTAAATTTTTTCATTTTTATTTTTTCTTTCTTTAGTTATTTAGTTATTTAGTTATTAATTGTGAATATTCCTGGATATGACTCTTTTACAGGCATTCATTAACAGGATCAGAAACAGCATGATCAGTGAAACGGGAGATGAGCTTCCCCCCAGGATTGTCTTTACTTTTTCTGATGAATTTTCTATGTCAATCGTGGTAATAGCGACCTTTCTACTATTGGTATCTTCTCCAGAAATGACGGTGATATGTTTTCCCTTGCCGGATTGCAGATTTTCCAGTGCGCAACTCCAGGCTCCGCTCGCATCTGAGGTCGTGTTACAACTTTCACCGTCTGGACCGAGAACGGTGATTGCAGTATCAGGGTCACTACTTCCTGTCACAGTAACAGAATCGGAAACAATGACTTCATTTTCAACAGGGCTGCTAATAATCAGTGGAATAGCAGGAATCGTAATATTCTCGGTAAGCGTTGTCTGGTTTTGATTCGAGTCTACAGCCTTGATTGTTGCGGTATAAGGTCCTCCAACAGGTAGAGCGGGTAATTCACAACTCCAGTGACCTTCAGAATCTGCCACAGTACTGCATTCCTGTCCTGTTGGCATACTAACAGTAACCGTTGTACCCGCAGTCGTGGTACCAATAAAAGTAGGTGTGGTATCTTCTGTGGTACTGTTATCTTGAGGTGCGATAACTGACAGTGGCAGTTTGTCGGTTGATATATTAACCACCTTTGCAGTTGAATTACCTATAGAATCCATTGTTGTTACAGTGAGCGTATAACTCTGGTCGAATGCAAGTGAAGTTAACTGACAGCTCCAATGGTTGCCTTCATCCGTAACTGCACTACAGCTACTACCATTTGAGGCAATAACTTTTACATTGGTTCCAGGGGTGCTGGTTCCCGATACAAGCGGTTTAATACCGGAGATAACTGCATCATTAACGGGCTTGTCAATAATCAGCGGTATTTCAGGAATAGTCAGTTGATGGCTACTTGAATTGCTATTGCCTTCACTGTCCGTAGTCGTAACAGTCAGTGTATAAGGTCCACCACTGTGCGAAAGCGGAAGTGTGCAAATCCAGTTACCATTTGTATCTGTGGTCGTATTACACTGAATGACCTGTCCACCTGTTGTCGGCATATTAATGCTGATGTTTGTATTTGGTTCACTTGTTCCTTTTATGGTTGGTGTGGTTGAATGCGCAACAAAATTTTCATCAGCATCCAGATCTGTTATATCAATAGGCAAACTGGGCGTTTTTATCTTTCGTATCGTGCTTGTTTTATTCCCTGCTGAATCGCTTGCAGTAACCTCGACGGAAATTGTTTTTCCTTTTGCCAGAGGATCACCCAGAGCAATGCTCCAGTTGCCCTGAGCATCAGCAGTTGTCGTGTAGCTTTTGCCATCCGGTTGGACACTCAGCTTGACTGTAGCCCCAGGCTCGGTAGTGCCGTTAAATACAGGTGTGGTACTTGATACCAGCTGGTTTTCCTCGGGACTGTCAATATCCAGGGATATATTCGGGATAGTTAGCTCATGTGTGCTCGAATTGCTGTTTCCAGCCGCATCCGTTGCAGTGACGCTTAGTGTATATGGACCACCTGCGGGAGATATGGGCAAGGTACAGCTCCAGTTTCCATCCGCATCTGTCGTTGTGGTACATTCTATACTTTTTCCATTGCTGGTTGGCATGCTGATTGTAATCGTGACATTGGGCTTACTCTTTCCCTTAATTGTGGGAGTCGTAGAATGTGCCAGACCTGTGGCATCAGCATCCAGATCAGTGACTTCAATTGGTAAATCAGGTGTCTTGAATGTTAAGGTTTTACTTGCCTGATTTTGGTATTCATCTTCCGCTGTTATCAGAACTGACGTGCTTACTCCCATGGGGAATTTGTCCAGCTGAATACTCCAGTCACCATTTTCATCTGCATTGCCGGAGTAAACTTTTCCAGCGGGTAATACCTTCAGCGTAACACTGGCATTGGCGTCTGTTTTTCCCTGATAAAGCGGTGCTGGATTCGATACTGTTTCATTATCCGCAGGCGTAATATTGGCAAGCAGAACAACACTGTCCTTGGTGATTTCTTTGCTCAGTGTTGAAATATTTCCATTTGTATCTGTTGCTGTGATCAGCACGGTGATCAAACCCTCATCCAGACTGCTTAAATCAGTAGCGTCAGAGTCTATGTTCCAGTTGCCATCATCATCTGCGTTGAGTGTTTTAGGCGGGTTAAGCTTGTTGCCATTGCTATCGGTAAAATCAATAACAAGTGATGCGTTTGCTGCTGCGTGACCTGAAAAGGCAACTGCATTTACCTCGCTTGCGCTAAGCACATCATCATCTGCAATGTTTGCATCATCCAGTTCAACCGGTGTGGTAACCATTACGGTAGAGGTTGCGGTATTACTTGGTATTGCATGTTCATCAATTACCTGAAGTGTAATTTTGCGTGTTTCAATGCTTGCATGTGTGTCAGAATTTTTAAACTGAATCTGCTTTAAGGCTGTTTTATAACTACTGGTTGCGGCAGATCCTCTCAGGTATATTTTTGTATCCGAAGATTCTTCTTCATCCACACTGATGGCCGCGGGCAAGTTGACTGGATCTGCAACTTCAAGCTTATCGCCCTCATGCGGGTTGGTTAAGGTAATAATTGCCTCTTGCAATTGAGTAAAATCATCGCCTTCAATTGTGACATCGCTATCTGTCAACTTAGTTGCGACGCTACCTAATATATAAAGTTGCTTATACCCATTACCTGTAGGGTCAGAGCTGTCATCTGCATCAATGTCAATTGCAGGCACGGGGACATCATCAAGTTGATAACCTGTTCTTAGTGTCACCGTATCGCCGGGCAAAATATGTTCAAATTTAAAGGCGATTGAAATAGAGTCATCTGCCGTATTTGATCCCACCTGCTTGAGTAAGCCTGCCCCCGTATAGACATCAACAGGGTTGCGATTTTGCTTGCCACCATAGGTGACGCGTGAGTTTTCACCATAGCCATTGAGCGTTAGGGTAGACTCGGCAAAAATCCCCGGTTTTGCATTTTGTTTTGCTGATACGGCAGAGACGCCATTGCCATCGGAACCCTGCGAGATAATAGTATTGATGGTGTCATATCTTGAGCTGTCACCATTATTATGTTCGGCATTATTCTGCGGGTTAATGGTGCGCATATAGTACACCTGTTTCATCTCGGATGAGGTGGTGTTTGTAAGGCTGACATCAATTACCAGAGCGGTTCCAGACATATAGATGTGGTAGACCTGTTTAATTTCCAGACCCTGTATGTCACCTTTCCAGCTTACACTCTGATATTTGTCAGTTGTTTTGAAACTTCCTGATTCTAATTGACCACTGATTTCTGGTGATGATGAATTATTGTTATTAAATGCCTTGCCATCAAAACCCACACCCCAACCTTCTTCATCCAGTGGACCAGATTGTAAAATAAAATCACCATTATAGGCATTTACCCCGCCTGTTGGATAATTGATAAATCCAAGATAACTATTATTAGATATACCACTACGACTTTTTACATCAGATCCAAAGGCACCGTCAGAGCCAATACCTACCTCGATATTATCACCATACAAGAAGGCATTGGCAGAACTACCTGTTCCTGAAATTTCAGCACTCGCATTAAAAGAAACACACAGTGATGCGCCTGCAATAACTGCATGGCATAATCTTGAATTAAACTCCATCTAGCTAGCCCCCAAGCCCGCTCAGTTTATTATTTTTTATGGATAAACTTCGTCCTTTTCCCCTACGACACATTGTCGATATTAAATAGATCATAATTTAGTCAATATGAATCCTGCATGAATAAAATTATTATTTTTTGTGCAATAGCCTCATAAAAGTTAATATCTGTATAATCACAGCGAGGATGCTCCGGTTTTCAGAGTTTGCTTATCCTCTGCATACCCATCCCCCCCTTTTTTTATATATTTTACCGAGGTTTCAAATGACAAATAAGGTGGTACTTGCAAGCGGCAACCAGGGCAAGTTACGGGAATTTTTCCGTATACTTGGCAACGCAGGCTTTGAGATAGTCCCGCAATCTGATTACGATGTCGTTGACGTTCCCGAAACAGGCTTAACTTTTGTAGAAAACGCCATTATCAAGGCTCGCAATGCATCCAGACAAACGGGTTTGCCCGCACTTGCAGATGATTCAGGGATTGAAGTAGATGCACTCAATGGACGCCCCGGAATCTATTCTGCGCGTTATTCAGGAAAAGGTGATGATGCGAACAATCAGAAGCTGCTTGATGAGATGCAAGATGTGCCCGATAATAAACGCAGTGCACGTTTCCGTTGCTGTATCGTCTATATGCGCCATGCCGAAGATCCGTCTCCATTGATTGCAGATGCAAGCTGGGAAGGCATGATTATGCGTCAGTTATCCGGTGCGAATGGCTTTGGCTATGATCCACTGTTTTTTGTGCCAACGCATGGAGTCAGTTCGGCAGAACTATCAGCAGATGAAAAAAATGCCATCAGTCATCGTGGCAAAGCCTTGCAGCAAATCCTGGGGCTTATGCAAAAAGCCAGATTATAATGGAGCAAACAGGAGCATAATAACAGTGTTTAACAAGATTCTTCTCTATATTCGTGCCACCATATTCTGGGCAGGTTTTGCATTAAGCACTGCATTAACAGGCTTGATCACCCCCTTTTTGTTACCATTCTCGCAGGAAACCTGCTATCGCATTTTGCGTCCCTGGACCAACTTTAATATCTGGTGGCTAAAATTAAGCTGCGGAGTTAAATACAATATTCTGGGCAGAGAGAATATTGATTTAAAACGCAATGGTATTATCCTTGCAAATCATCAATCAACCTGGGAGACGATGATGATTCCGACCCTGTTTCCGCCCATTTCCTGGGTATTAAAAAAAGAGCTGTTTAAAATACCTTTTTTTGGCTGGGCACTATCGCGCGTCAAACCCATTGCAATTGACCGAAATGCGGGCAGATCCGCAGTGGATCAGGTGAAACAAAAGGGCAAACAGCGTCTTGATGAAGGTAACTGGGTTTGTATTTTTCCTGAAGGCACCCGCGTAAAACCCGGGCATAAAGAACGTTATCGCATGGGCGGAGCGTTACTCGCAGAATATTGCGCCGAACACTCTGACGACGGCAAAGGCTACCCTGTTTACCCATTAGCCCATAACGCCGGAGAATGCTGGCCACGACACAGTTATATTAAACTTCCCGGAACAATTACGGTCAGTATAGGGAAACCTTTTACGGTTGAAGGGCTAAACCCAAACGATATTAATAATAAGGTAAGAACATGGATCGAAAAAGAAATAGAAAAAATGCCACCTGCGGTCAGCAAATAACTCGCTATCTCATTGTTTTTCTGGGATTTAGTCTTCTCTTTTCCTGCACTCATCAGGAAAAGCAGATTATTGACCATGCTCCGGTTTTTCATCAGGGAAACAACTCAAATGAAGGACTCAGCATGCAGCAACGCTTTGCAGACATTTTGAGTGTCCATAACCAGGTGCGCAGCAGACATAATCTGCCACCTTTAAGATGGTCAAAAAAACTGGCTGAATATTCACTGCAATGGGCAAACCACCTCGGCAAAGGCAGGCAGTGTCAAATGTATCATCGTGGCGGAAATCCGCCGTATGGAGAAAACCTGTATATTTCTTCTGCTGAAGTCTGGAGGGATGAAACAGGTCGGGAAGTAGAGCGGCGAATTAGTCCGGTGACCATTAAAGAAGTTGTCAACGCCTGGGCAAGCGAAGAAAAGTATTATGATTACCAGCATAACCGCTGCCAGCCAGGGCAACAATGCGGTCACTATACCCAGATCGTCTGGCGGGATACAAAAGAGGTTGGCTGTGCCATGAAAGTTTGTGCGGATAAATCACAGACCTGGGTATGCAGCTATAATCCACCGGGAAATTATGTGGGAGACAGACCTTATTAAAAAACCTTAATCCTGAAAGTAATATCTAAAATAATTATTGATGTATAAATTGTAAGCAATTAGAATCCCGCGGCGTCAAATCAACATGCAACAGTTTTTGCTTATTAAAACAGGGGAAAGTTAAAGTTTTTACACTTCAAAATGAACAACATAAAAAAAATACAGACTGCGACCAGGCAAACCATGCAAACAAAGATGCGAAAGAATTTACTTTCACACATTTCCAGTGTTTTGCCTGTGTTGTTATTCAGCTTGTTATTCAGTTTTTTATGTCTTGTTTCAAGTGCTGCGATTGCCCAAAGTGACGCTTCCAAAAAAGAACTAACCAAAGAAACACTCTCGACCCTGTTAAATTTTGTTAACTTGCAAGATCAACTCAAACACGATCTGGCAAGCTTGCGCAAAGAGCTCAAAAAAGCAACAACCGATACAGAAAAAGAAGCCATTAAGGAGCGCCAGAAAAAGGTTGAAGAAAAACTCAAGGGAACCATAACCAATATTGAAAATATCGCTGCCAATACCGACTTAAGTTTATTAAGAAACCAGAAGCCCGAACCTTTTAATTTGCAGAAAGAAATTTTTTCATTGCTTGAGCCTGCTCTAAAAGAAATGAAACACGCCACCAGTGACGTGCGTCAGAAATCAGAGCTACGGGAGCAAATAGCCTATTACGAACAACGGGAGCCGATTGCAAAGGAAGCGCTGGCAAATATTGCCATCTTAAAAAATGCCAACAAGAATAAAAAAATAGAAAAAGCACTGATCAAAATGAATAAAAACTGGGGAAAACAGCTGGTTTTTATTCAAAGTGAATTACAGGCAAAAAGATTGCAACTGGCAAAGCTGGAAGCCCAGAAATTATCTTTCGCGCAACAGTCAGAAAATTACTTCAGGGACTTTTTTCAGCGCCGTGGCTGGACACTAATCCAGGCATTTTTTGCAATCATTGTCGTTCTGGGTATTTCCCAGCTAATACATAACCTTATCACCAAAACAATCAAGGGTTACCGGGCAGAACATCGAAGCGTGCATTTGCGCGTCACCGATCTGTTACACCGTCTCATTACTTACCTGTTTGTCATAGTAGGTCCATTGATTGTTTTCTACCTTGAAGAAGACTGGGTGCTATTCAGTTTGGGCATTCTTTTACTGATTAGTATCGCCTGGACTTTACGCAATGTTATTCCAAGATACTGGGGGCAACTGGAGCTGTTTCTGAACGTCGGTCCGGTCAGGGAAGGTGAACGCCTGATGCTTAACGGTATTCCCTGGCGGGTAAAAAATATCAATATATATTCGATTCTGGAAAATCCGGTTGCCGGTCTATGTCAACGGGTTGATATAGATGAACTGGTTGATTTGCGCTCGCGTCCCGTTGAACAGGGCGAACCCTGGTTCCCATGTAAACGAGGCGACTGGATACATCTGAGTGACGGGATTCGTGGCAAGGTAACCGGCATTTCGATCGAATTTATTCAACTGGTTCAACGTGGTGGAGCGGTCATCACCTATACCATGAGTGATTTTCTTGCGCTCTCGCCAAAAAACCTCTCAAAAAGTTTCAGAATCAAGGAAACGATTGGTATCAGTTATGAACACCAGAAGCAAAGCACAAACGAGATTGTTGAAAAACTAAAGGAAATACTGATTAAACGTGCCATTGAAGAAGGCTACAAGGATGACATCCATAATATCAATGTAGAATTTGAATCAGCGGCAGATTCATCGCTGAACCTTGTTGTGATTGCTGACTTCAAAGGTAGCGTTGCCGACATCTATATGCGCTTACGCCGTTCCATCCAGCGCTGGTGTGTTGACGCCTGCACAGAAAACGGCTGGGATATTCCTTACCCGCAATTAACGGTACATGCAAAAAATATATAAAAAACAGGGGGGATGGGTTTACAGAAGACTGAGGACAGAAGACAGAAGACAGAGAGCAGCGTAGGTCGGATTAGCCTGAGCGTAACCCGACAGGATCATGGCACTATGTTGGATTACGCTACGCTAATCCAACCTACGCAAAATATGTAAAAACAGGGGGGATGGGTTATTTTCTAAACAAACCAAGAAATAACAGCACAAGTCCTGATAGTGCGATTCCCCAACTGAGTGGTGATAAGGTCGTGACCACGGGTAGTAACGGGGTGCTGGAGAGAACGGCTGTGATTAGTAATGCGGCTCCGCTTATGCTTAATGTCATTTTGCGGTTGGCACGTTTGATTTCTTTGCGAATTTGTTCCAGTTGCTGTGATTCTCCCCCTATATTTAGCTGGTTTTCGTGCACCTGTTTGATCACTTCATTGATCATTACAGGCATGTGGGGTAGCTGTTCCATAAATTTGGGGAGGTTGTTCCGGGCACCGATAAAGAGTGAGCGCAAGCCTGCCTGTTCATCCATCCAGCGTTGTAAAAAGGGTTTGGCGGTTACCCATAAGTCAAGGTCTGGATAGAGTTCACGCCCCATGCCTTCTATGTTCAGGAGTGTTTTTTGCAACAGTATGAGCTGTGGTTGCACTTCCATATTAAAACGCCGTGCTGTCTGGAACAAGCGTAACAAAAGTTTGCCATAGGATATGTCTTTGATGGGAAGCTGGAATATAGGCTCACACACGGTACGAATCGCGGCTTCAAATTCACTTGCCCTGGTTTCGGCAGGAACCCAGCCTGATTCGATATGCGCCTCGGCAACCCGTTTGTAGTCACGGTTAAAAAAGGCGTGCAGGTTTTCTGCAAGATAGCGTTGATCCTTGGCTTCGAGTGTTCCCATAATGCCGAAATCGACGGCGATATAACGTGCATCTTGCGGATTATGTTGTTCCACAAAAATATTGCCCGGGTGCATGTCGGCATGAAAGAAGTTGTGCTTGAAAACCTGGGTGAAGAAGATGTCAACGCCACGTTCGGCAAGTTTTTTCATGTCAGTGCCGTTGTCAATTAATGCCTGGGTATCACCCATCGGGATACCGTGAATACGCTCCATTGTCATCACATTGGTGCTGCAAAAATCCCAGTAGACTTCGGGTACATACAGGTCTTTCGAGTTTTCAAAGTTGCGTCTTAACTGGCTGGCGTTGGCGGCTTCCCGTCCCAGATCGAGTTCATCAAAAATGACTTTTTCATAGTCCTGGACAACTTCAACCGGTCGCAGGCGTTTTCCTGTATCGCTAAAGCGATGCACCATTTTGGCGATCAGGTACATCAGGTCAATATCGTGGCGAATCGTTTTTTCGATGCCCGGGCGCACCACTTTAATTACGGCTTCCTGCCCATCATGCAGGGTTGCCAGATGTACCTGGGCAATTGAGGCAGATGCCAGCGGTGTTTCATCAAAGAGTTGAAACAGCTCGGATGTAGATTTTTGCAGTGATTCTTCGATAATGGCGCGGGCTTCCTTGCCAGAAAAAGGCGGCACATTATCTTGCAGGTTTGCCAGTTCATTGGCGAGGTCATCCGGCAACATATCCCGACGGGTTGAGAGTATTTGTCCGAATTTAACAAATACAGGACCGAGGTCTTCCAGCGCACGACGAATGCGCACCGCTTTGGGGGCGCGCCTGTCTTGCTTTTGCTTGTTCCAGTTCCACGGGGAGAGGTGATAGATAAAGCTCAGGGGGCGAAAAGCGGGAATCGCATAGAGCAGCTCATCCAGATTGTGACGAATCAAAATGCGGTTTATTTCAAATAAACGGATCAGTTGTGAGATTGAATTCATTATTATCCGGCTAATCCTGCGTTTGCTTTTGTTGTAACCGCTTAATACGCGCTTCAAGACGATCTACATCCATGCGTAGCTCATCAACCTCATCCATAAAGTCATTGATTTCTGCTGCGGCGGGTGCAAGACCAGATTCTTCACTCAGATATTCTGCTGTATTAAGCTGCATCGCTTCGGCAGTTTCTTTTAGCCAGGCAGCAGCACTGCGAGTAGCCTGACCTGCCTGGTGCGCGACTACATCACCCACAAGCTTTGAGAGCAACTCTTCCCA
>JALVDQ010000218.1 GCA_027008885.1 Thiotrichaceae bacterium
CGGCTTTCTATTTTAACTATCTAAAAGTAACCCAGGTTGTAGCAATGTATTTCACTCCTCTGGTGACAACGCTCGCCTGATGTTCATGTGTCCAGAATGGTGGAAACAGCATAAGCTTGCCTTTTTCCGGGGTGACACTGGCTTTCTGAAAAATAAAGTCGGTTGTGCCGCCTTCTTCCACATCGTTTAGATACCAGAGTGCCACCAGCTGGCGAGATGCCAGGGCAAGGTTGTCTGAATCCACATGCCAGCGATAATATTCGCCTTCACGATAGCGTTGCAGATTGTAGCCCATATCCTTGAAGCGGCTCATATCTGAGAAATATGGGTGAATTTGTTTAAATTCCTTGAGTGCCGTTGCCAGTGATTTAAACAGATTATTATCCACATCCTTCCAGTGTTCCTTGCCACTGGCAATCAGATCGGTGGTTTTCTTCAGCGCGGTGTTGCTGTTCATATCCGCCCCGACGCGCCCTGCGTATTGCTCTTCCTGACTGGCTTCAAAACGGGCAACAATGTCATCACAGATAAAATCTGGCAGTGCTGCTTTTTTTTCATAAATAAAACTGTGGGGAACTACTTCTGTTATCGTCATGGTCTGTACTCATACTTGTTTATTGGCTTTAATATAATCTTCAATCGGCCCTGCTTCAGATGATTCGGCAAATATTTTAGCAACATTCTCCGCAACAGATTGCCAGTGGCATTGTGATTGTTCTGCAACTGTTTGTAACTGACTTAAATCACCTGATTCATGCCAGTTTTCGTAGGCTTGCATAAGTGCCGGAGCAAGATGCTTGCGCATTGCGGTCATATTCCCAAAATAAAAATGCAGTGATGCCGGATGCTTGTCTTTTAGCAACGCGGGTAGCGTCGTGATGGCGTCTGCCAGGTGATCACGAATGGCGCGCAGCATGATTTCTGCCTGGGTGCGCTGCAATGAGTTGAGCATCTGGTTCCAGCTATCTCCGAGGATATGCCCTGCCCTGACTTCACCAATTTCATGCTGGATAACGTATTCAATTTCTGCATCTGCCATTTTGTCGAGTGCCTGGGCTGCATCATTTTCAAAATCATAATAGCTCATGGCGCGGGTAAGCGGATTATCCAGCCCGTTGACACGCGCATCATCAAGAATCTCCCAGATCACCCTGCGCAATGACTCGCGTCGAATAAAAATACGGTGCTCCTGAGCCATGGCAGCCGGTGCCGCCATATCGCGCGCGTATTCCCTGCCTGAAATATAAATGGTGTAATCATCATGTTTGATTTGCTGTTCCAGCTCGGCAATAAAAAAGTGCGGACGACAACGAATCCCCAGACCCGCGTTATACACCAGTTTTTCCTTGTCAAGCAGTGTATTGAGCAGATCATTATCAAATGGATCAAAGCGTTTGGCATTGATTTGCAAGGGCTGGTAATCTTGCTCCTCGACATCATCCCAGAGAGCTTCACGTTGCGTCAGCCAGTCACCCACATCATCCGTCGTCAGCAGGGTTTTAAAATCTATGCCCTGCTCCCAGCGGTACATTTCACGCATCTTCAGCAAATAAACACACAGTGTATAATCTCCGGCATGGCGCGCATCTGCAATATGGCAATTATGCTGGACTGTTTCTATAAGCTGTTTTATTTCGTCGTTAAATTTGTTCATGGGGTGAATACTAGCAAGACTTATACAATAATTCGCTTTTCCTTAACACTTATTTATAATTCAATCAATTTTCAGTCAATGATCCTTAAAATCAAGGTATGCAGTATGCGAATCAGAATCAAAACCCGGTGGAGCAAAGAAGAGCGTGAAGTTTCAGTAGAAGATGCGGTAGGCGTACTGGCTTTTAACAGCTGGAAAATTGGTATGCAAACGCTACTTGAAATTGAAAACGAGAATTTTCAGGTTGATACACAGCAGCAGCGCATTGAAGTAATGGAAGAGATCATGGCTTTTATGATTCAGGCACTGGATCGCATTGTGCATGGCACACTAAGCGATGAAGACCGCGCCACACTGATTAGCATGTATGCAAAAAAACTGGCTGATCATGTGCAGGATAACGCCAGGGACTTTAGCGGACCAGGAGACTATCGCACGCCGTTTATTGACAAGCTAAACCAGCGCTTTGAAGCGTATGCACTGACCAAGTGGAATGAAGAAAAAGACGAACCCGGCTTTTCAATGGGGCGTGAGTTTGGCACCAATATTTCCAATGTACTGGGTCCCAAGGATCGCAAATGGGCTCTGGACTATATCCAGCAGGTTTTAATGCCGGAATTTTATGCACTGTTTAAGAAAACGATCAAGTCTGTTGGGCTTGTTGAAGACAAAATCAGGGATGTAGAAGCAGGAGAACTGGATTCACGTCATGTTTTATTGAGAGACAAACCCTGACGAGAACTTTTCAAAAAAATTGTTTAAAAGCAAGACGAAAGCGCGCGCTTTACGCGCTTTAAAAGTATCAACAAGCACTTTAACTAACGCAGCTATTGGGCAAACTACTTTTCAAAAACCGCGATGGATTCAACATGCGCCGTTTGCGGAAACATATCCATCACTCCGGCACCCAGTAATTGATAACCGTGTGTGTGCACAAGTTCACCCGCATCGCGCGCCAGTGTCGCAGGGTGACAGGAAACATAAACAATACGTTTTGCCTTGAGTTTTGAAAAATGCTCAATAATTTCTTTTGCGCCGGAGCGTGGCGGATCCAGCAGAATGCAGTCGTAGTGCTGCTTTAGCCAGGGTTCTGATTTTAATTCCAGCGCGCTTCCCATCAAGTTACAGGCATGGTAATCGGTATTTTGTATGCCATTTTCGATGGCAGTCTGGCGCGCCCGACGCACCATATTCAAATCACCTTCCACGCCAGTAACGTGTGCCGCATGTCGTGCAATCGGCAGGGTAAAATTACCCAGACCGCAAAACAAATCCAGAACCTGTTCTGTGCCACTGAGTTTTAGCAGCTCAACCGCGCGCGGTACCATTTGACGATTGATGCTGCTATTCACCTGAAAGAAATCTTGTGGAGCGAATTTCACCCTTGTAGCAAAGGTTTCATGCTGATAATACAACTCGGGCTGTTCCGGATAGATGCAGTGAACCGTGTCAGGACCTTTGGGCTGCAAATAAAGCTGGTAGTCATTTTCTCTGGCGAACTCAAGCCATTTTTGCTGGTCGCTGTCTGACAATGGTTTTAAATGACGAATAATCAGGGCAGTGGCGTTATCGCCCACTGCCACTTCAATCTGCGGGGTTGAATCACGGGAATCCATGGCGTACATCATTGTCTGCAAGTCTTGCAGCTTTTTGCCGACCGATTCATGCAGGACTTCGCAGCTTTGAATATCTGCCAGAAAGCTGCCATGACGCTCTCTAAAACCGACCAGTACCTTGTCTTTTTTAAACACAAACTTCACACCCAAACGGGCTTTACGCCGATAACCCCAGCTATCGCCCGTGATTGGCGCAAAGACTTCCTGAGGTTCAACCTTGCCGAGGTGCTTTAATGAATCCAGCATCGATTTTTGTTTGTATTGAATCTGTGCCTGCGGGCTTAAATGCTGCAAGGAACAGCCGCCACAGATGGCGTAATGCGGACAGCGGGGTTCAACACGATCAGGCGATGCCTGCAATACTTCTGCAATTTTACCTTCATCGTGACTGCGACGCTTGCCGGTGTAGATAAAGGTGACTTTTTCACCCGGCAATGCCCCACTGATAAACACTGCTTTGCCGTCAATATGCGCAACGCCCCGACCTTCGTGGCTGAGCGATTCGATCTCTGCCTGCACAGGATCTTGTGGGAGTTTCTGTTTTCTGCTACGTCTGCGAGCCATAATTTACTTGTCTACCCATCCCCCTGTTTTTTATATATTTTTGCGTAGCCTGGATTAGCGTAGCGTAATCCAACATAGTGCCACGATTTTGTCGGATTACGCTGAGGCTAATCCGACCTACGGAAACTGGGGCTTAAGCCGTTACCCGTATCGTTTTAAAAAAAGATGTAAAAACAGGGGGGATGGGTATGTATATTAAAAAGTCGGGCATGATCCCACATATTTCTTGTCAGTTAAACCCCAGCGATAAATAAATGGTGCATGTGGGTCATAGGAGACTTTTCCTGCATCCATTGCTTCCCATAGCTGGCGCAAGTTGATGTGTTTTGTGTTGCTTCCGGGATAGATAGGCAAACCACAAAAATCATCCAGTTCTTTTAACAGACCGTCAGGCAGCACGGGATGAAAAATGCTACGCGCCAAAATCTGCGCGTTGACTTCATCTTCGGTCAGTTTTCCACCTGAATAAGCAATCTGGTAGACCTCCTGGAAGAAACGGTAGAGGCGCTTGTCGCGGGATGGCGTGGAATAATAATCATATTCCTGCGCGTTCATGCAGCGGCGTTTTCCCTGTTTTCTCAAGCGTGCCAGATAAGCCAGTCCGTCATTTACATAATTGACCCGTTCCTTGGCAAATGAACACAGGCTGTGCATAAGACGCATGGTTTTTTCTTCCAGCGGTTCTTTGCGACGGCGCAGTTTTTTGGCGATGATGTCAGTAAAGGGGATGTAGTTAAAATCCACTTTTTTGGCGATCTGGTATTGCTCACTGCTAAATCCGGGCTGTTGCTGCATCGGCTTGTCGATATTGCGCGGCCACATAAAACGCCGATAGCCATCTGTCATACCAACCAGATCATGCGGTATGAAGAACGGGAATGAATACAGCTGGATCATATTCTTCGGTGCTGCCGGTGTGGTCGAGCTCATAATTGCCAAAACACCCGTTTCGGTAATCCCATTGATGGCGTATGAGTGCGAGCCTGGCTGGACATACAGGTCACCTGCCTTGATGTCGGCAAGTGCAATCGGAAAAGTATCCCTGAAAAAAGAGCGGGTTCCCACGCGGTCAATTAAAAATTTGGCAAACTCACGAAAACGCTGTCCCTGCGGGAGCTTGTCCCAGTTTTTCATGGTATTGCTAATGTATCTGTGTTTTTTATCCAGATAATGAATCTTGAATGGCAACTTGTTTTCATAGGAAAAAACCGCGCGCATCAGGTAGATGGCATCAGCGCAATCATGCGGAATGCGGTAGTATTGCGGTCGTTTTTTCCTGTTCATAAAGAAATCGGGTTTCCATTCCTTGCTGACCCAAAGGCGATATTTGTTTTCCCAGTTATTATTCCAGTAATTATTTCCTGTTTTCCAGACATCGGCACTGCTCGCTTTTGAGAAAAGCAGAAAACACACAATCAGTGTGTATTTCAAAAAATTTTGCATACTTGTTTTATTCCTTATTTAATGGTCATGTATCAGTAAGAGTATAAATTCTACCGCATCATCTACCGTATTATCTACCGCATCAATAGCTTACTATCTTTCAATAGCAGCTCAAACTCTGATTTACTTTTAACCAAAAAGTTCGGCAAGTTCTTTTGTAAATAGTCATAAAGATCACCTTTTAATTTAACCCTGGCTTCGCCTTGCAAAATGGACAGGAGTGTGACTAACCCATCCCCCCCCTTTTTTATATATTTTGCTGATGTGTCGCTATTGATGCTTTGCAGCTCACCTCTTAATTCCGATTTGTCAGCATGATTTGTTGCTTCCACCCTGAACTGGATCAGGCTGTCCTTATTGAACAGGTCATTCAGTAATATGGAAGGCATACGCTCCGAATCTTCATCTATCCGGTTATACAGTTGCCAAATCTGATCCTGACCTTCGGGATATTCGCCTTTTTCCTGCAAACTCCACTGTACCTGCTGCCTGAGGTTATCAAGTTCTGCCTGCAACTGATTAAAACGCAGAAAACCCTCGCTGGACAAGTTTTTTAACAGCAGTGATAAATTCGCTTTTTCTACGGGTATATCGCTCTTCCCGAGTTGCTTCAAAGTCACTTTTGAAAACGCATTCAGCTGCTGAGCGGAGAGGCTGATTTTGCTGTTTGACTCAAGTGCCAGTGAAATTGGCTTGATGCCGTTCAGTTTAAGTTGCAAATGGGGTATTGAGGCTTTGATTGTTTTTGTAGCAGACAGCAATGCAGAAGATGATGTCGATGTCGATGCAGACAAGGATTCTTCAGCAGCATCCGCAACCGCCTGATGTTTTTCCGTCAAACGGTAGTCAATATCCAGCGCTTCGGCAGAAATCTGACTGGGTGGAAAATCATAATGAAAGTCCTTTATTTTCAGCTTGCCAATATGCTCGTTTTTGGCTAAATCGTAGATGCCTGTCATATCAATCCAGGCAAAAGAGGCAGGTAATTTTGCAGAGTAATGCAGATTACCCTCAAAGTCACTGCGCACAATAATATAAGGAGGTGTATCAGCAAAAATTGCCCTGAAACTGTCTTTCTCAGCGCCGGAGAGACTGGCTTCATCGACACGCATAAACCAGCGAAAACGACCTGTGCTGATACCGTTTTTGGTGACAAAAAGCGGACCATTTAAAAGCCTTGCATTAAGTTTGATCTCTCCCAGTTTTTCAGCAATCAGGGGAATATCCGAACTGACCTTTATGCTTGCTTTTGCACCAAATACTGTTTTCTTGTAAGAGATTAATTCCAGAAGATAAAGCGATCTTTTTCCGGTTTTGGAATTATGCTCAATATAAGTTTTCAGGGTCTGTTGCGCAGATGCACCAAAATACCAACCGGAAAGAGCCAGAAGAATCGTGAACAGGATGACAAGCAGGAAGCTCGCGGATAGTATTTTTTTCATCATTTGCTAACTCGATACTCCATTTTATATTGTATCATTGCCTGCATTGAGCGCTTGCATAAATACTCCCAGTTTTTGGCTAACTTTTTCCGAGCGCCGGGGGTTCCGGATGGCAGCAAAGACAACTTCCCGCATTCCGGGAATCACGAGCAGATCAAGCAAAATGGCATTAAAGCCTGGCTGTTCCTGCTGTGCCAGATTTTCAATAAAAACATCCAGAAGGGCGGGATTTTTCAGGCTTTCCCATGAACGCCCCGAAATCACCGCCAAAAATTCAATTTCGGAAGCCACCGGCAACTGCATCAATTCAAGAAAGAGGCGCTCTTTTAATTCAGCCCTGCTGCCAGAGATGCCTCTCAGCAAGGCTGAAACAAGCCGCATATTGTATTTTTCAGCTTGAATTTCCTGGCGTAAACGCTCTTCAAGTGCAAAAAACAGCTCGTCACTAATACTCACATTTTCAAGAAACTGGGAAAAGTATTCGAGTGGTTCTGCTTGCATCTGTGGCAAGGCTTTTATGAGTAACTCTTCATTATGATCCTGATCCAGCCGCGCAACCACATCTGCAATCCCCTGTAATCCCAGAAACTGCCATTGTTCAAAGCCATTTTCACCCGTCAGATAAGAGTGTGCATGTGAATAATAACGGGATGCAGGCTGCCCAAGTTCGCAGCTTGCAAACGCATGCAATGCAGCCAGGCGATATGCTGATGGTTTAAAGGCAAAGGCTGATTCAGCGAGTTCATCCAGCACTTTTTTGCCTTTTTGTTTCGCCTCGATATTTTTTCCTGTCTGTTGCAGCAAATCAAGCAGAAAAGCATCGCGGGATTGCAGCTTTAAATAACCCAGTTCATCAAGCGGAAACTGCAAAAACCAGATAACGGAGTCCTGCTGTTTGCCTTCTTCCCATATCAGCAAGGCAAGCCAGGCTTTTTGCTGAAAGGGATAAGGGTAGACAAGTTTTTGCGCCTCAATCTCGGCAAAATCGTGATTATCAATGCGCGTTAGCTTGCGACCCATATCAAAAACACGGTATTCAAAGTCTCCGCTTTGAATAAAATGGCTAATGCTGTCAAATTTCTGCATGTTGTCGTTTGTCGGGCAGTAAAAATCGGGCATAATCGCACAACTAGCAACTGATCGCCAATACACTATGTCTTATTACAAAAATCATGTTTTTTTCTGTACCAACCAGCGCGAAGACGGCAGCCAGTGTTGCGCCCAACACAACGCGCTGGAAATGCGTAATTATATGAAGAAACGCAGCAAGGAACTGGGTCTGGTGCGTTCAGGTGAGGTGCGCGTAAATACCGCAGGTTGCCTGAATCGCTGTGACTATGGACCGGTTGTGGTAATTTACCCTGATGAAACCTGGTATACCTTTGTCGGCAAGGACGATATTGATGAAATCATTGAACAGCATCTGCTCAAGGGTAAAAAAGTTGAACGTCTGCTGATTGACAAGCAAATTTAGATGAAGCAAAAACTGAAACTGTATGCCGAGCTGATTCGACTGAATCGTCCCATAGGGATTTATCTGTTGCTGTGGCCGACACTTTGGGCACTCTGGTTTGCGGCAAGGGGTATCCCTGATCTTAAAATTCTGCTTATTTTTGTATTGGGTGTGGTTTTTATGCGTTCAGCAGGCTGCGCCATCAATGATTATGCTGACAGGCATATTGACCGGCATGTCGCGCGCACCAGAGAGCGCCCCCTGACATCGGGCAAAATCAGCAGCAAGGAAGCACTGGGAGTATTTGCCGTTTTGATCCTTGCTGCTTTTTTACTGGTAATCCAGCTCAATACCAGCACCATTTTATTGTCGTTTGTGGCGGTGATTCTGGCTGCCAGCTACCCTTTTATGAAACGCTACCACTATTTCCCGCAAGTCCACCTCGGTGCTGCCTTTGCCTGGGCGATTCCAATGGCTTATACCGCGATCACACACAAAGCACCGCCGCTGGAAGCGTGGCTATTGTTTCTTGCCGCACTTTGCTGGACAACCGCCTATGACACACAATACGGCATGGTAGACCGTGAAGACGACCTCAAGATCGGGGTAAAATCAACCGCAATCCTGTTCGGCAAATACGATAATGCAATCAATGGCGCACTGCAGTTAATCACACTCATACTGCTGACCCTGACAGGCTTGCTGACTGGGCGCGGAGCCGTCTATTACAGTGCCATACTGGGCGCTTCCGGCTTTATTGTTTACCAGCAGTTTCTCACAGAAAAAAGAGAACCCGGCAAATGCCTGCAAGCCTTTCTGAATAATAACTGGTTTGGCATGGTGATCTTTATAGGGATAGCGCTTGATTTCTACCTGAATCCATAAAAGCCAGGCGCAGCAATCTTGTCAGCTCATATAATTCTTTGTGAACAATTCACATTTGAAGTAGTATTCCCCTCTTTTATGCAAGAACCTGTCTGGAAATAGTAAGCCTATTGCGGACAGCTTCTAACACGACTTAACAACAGGGGACTCGCATGACAACAGAAAGACAAAGCTCTTATACCTATGAAGAATTAATCAAGTGTGGCAACGGGGAAATTTTTGGTGAAGGCAATGCGCGTTTACCCATTCCACCCATGCTAATGATGGATCGTATCGTTGAAATCAATGCAGATGGCGGAGAATTTGGCAAGGGTCAGATGATTGCCGAGCTTGATATAAAACCCGAGCTATGGTTTTTTCAGTGTCATTTCCCAACCGACCCCGTTATGCCAGGCTGTCTGGGGCTGGATGCGATGTGGCAATTAATTGGATTCTATCTCGGCTGGCTGGGCAATCCGGGGCGTGGTCGAGCCTTGGGCGCGGGTGAAGTCAAATTTTTTGGACAGGTTCTGCCCACTGCGAAAAAAGTGACCTATAAAATTGACATGACACGAGTAATCCAGCGCAAACTGGTGATGGGCGTAGGCAATGCAACAATGGAAGTTGACGGCAAGGAAATCTACTCGGCAAAAAATCTAAAAGTGGGGCTGTTTACATCCACAGAGAATTTTTAGTAATACCGAAAAACAAGAGCCTCTGCTAATAGTTACCAGACAGGTTCTAAAAATACCACTACACTCCAGGCATGAACACGACAACACAAACACTTGCCAGCCACAAGGCACTTGCCATGCAAGCCGCCGTGGAACAAAATCTATTGCATGAAATTCAGCCACACATTGTGCTGGTGAATATACAGGGCATACTGGATACCGCCTCAGCGCTAAGCTCAGCCTTTCCAGAAAACACCCGACATTGTTTTGCGGTCAAGGCAAATCCCTATAAAAAAATACTAAAAGTATTAAAACAGGGGGGGATGGGTGCTGAAGTAGCCAGCGCCACCGAGCTTGAGCTGGCACTTAAAGCCAAATTCAGGGCAGCACAAATCGTCTTTGACGCGCCTGTCAAAACAGTTCAGGAAATCAATCGCGCCCTGAGTCTTGGCATTGACCTGAATATTGACAACTTCCAGGAGCTTGAACGTGTAGCAGAATGGTTTGAAGTAAACAGCTCGCCCTCGAATATCGGCTTTCGGATTAATCCGCAGATCGGAGCTGGCGCAATTGACAGCACCAGTACCGCAACATTGACCTCAAAGTTTGGTATTGCGCTAAATGACGAAGGAAATCGCCAGAAAATCATAGACGCCTGTAGGCAATATCACTGGATTAACACCATACACCTGCATGTAGGATCAGTTGCCTGCCCCGTTCAACTACTGCTTGACGGGGTTACAGCAGGCTACAATCTGGCACAGGAAATCAACGCCTCTCTGGGGCAAAATCAAATTACCCAGCTCGATATTGGCGGCGGTTTACCCGTTGATTTTAGCCATGATGAACTGCCAGACTTTAAAGCATATGCCGCCGCACTAAAACAGGCGCTACCCGACATTTTTAACTCAGGTTATCGACTCACGACCGAGTTTGGACGCGCACTAATCGCCAAAAATGCCATCTCGATTGGGCGCGTCGAGTATACAAAATCAGCAGGAAATCAGGCAATCGCACTCACTCACCTTGGCGTGCAAACACTCACACGCACGGTCTATGAGCCTGAATACTGGAAGCGCCGGGTATCCGCATTCAACCCTCAGGGCATACTCAAAAGAGGACACGAAACCAGACAGGATATTGCCGGACCTGCCTGCTTTTCTGGTGATATTATCGCCCACAAGCGCCTCCTGCCATTACTGCAGCCAGGAGATTATGTCATGGTTCACGACACAGGCTCATACCATTTTTCCAGTCACTACCAATACAACGCACTACCCCGGCTTCCGGTTTATGGTTATCGCATAGATGAAAACCGGCAGGTCAAGTTTAAATGCTTTAGCAGAGGGCAAAATACAGTCGATGTTATTGAGGATTACTCTTGAACAGAGACACCCATCCCCCCTGTTTTTACATATTTTTATAATTGC
>JALVDQ010000219.1 GCA_027008885.1 Thiotrichaceae bacterium
TTGTAATAAATTAAGTGTTTCCCTGACTGCACCTGCACTTGGGTAAGGTCCAAAATACTGCCCCTGCCCCTTGCGCGCGCCCCGATGAAAACTCAGGCGTGGATATTTGTGTCTGGACAGATAAATGTACGGATAGCTTTTGTCATCACGCAATAAGATATTATAGCGCGGATGATGTTTTTTGATCAGGTTACTTTCCAGCAGCAACGCCTCAGCTTCTGTGCTGGTTAAGGTGAGTTGCACATCCTGAATCTGCTTGACCATCGAATAAATCCGGGAGTTCACCAGATTTTTACGAAAATAGCTTGATACGCGGTTTTTCAGATCTTTGGCTTTGCCCACATAGAGTATTTTCCCATCTGCCGAAATCATGCGGTAAACGCCTGGTTTATGCGGCACACTTTTGAGAAAAGTTTTACTGTCAAATTGTTCTTTTGGTGCAACTTCCTTCTTGGCGTCAGGCATCGTGTTTTGTGCAGGAAAAATAGAAATTAAGAACCTGTCTGGGAATATGAGTCGTAGCGAGGGAAAATCCAGCCAAATTCAGCTTTTCCGCAGTAGGCTCACTATTTCCAGACAGGTTCCAAGAGTATACGTTATTTATACTCAGTTTCGGAGTTCAAAAACAGCATGGAAACACTGATTCCAATCATTCACTTTAAGTAACGCAGAGAGTCTGCAGAGTTTTTCGCAGAGAACCACGGAGTTAAGATTATAAAAATGTAGCAAACGAAAGAAGTGTAAATTGTTTTCCCTCTTTTTTACAATCTCTGCGAATATCTCTGTGTTCCTCTGCGTAACGATAGATTTGAACTCCGAAACTTGAATTTATATTTTTCAAAAAATAGCTGGTCATTTTTTTGTTACAAACGGTTTTTTGATTCTTTCTCTTGCGAGTAGTCCGGCAAGACATACCGAAAAACAATATCAGATTTCTTTCCCTGCGAGTGTTTGCAATATTGATGTCTCTTCAGGGAGATAGATCATGACTAAATATACCAGCTTACCATTAACAGCTTGCCTGTTCTCATTACTGTTTTTTTCAGCAAACACTTTTGCCAAACCGGTTACAATTTCAAATGAGCTGGCGATTCCGCCCGCCTCTGAGTATAACGTAGTGACCGATGAAAGCGTTTTATACAATAATAAAACACAGGAAGAAATGGTCTTTAGCAATATGAGTGATATCAGCAGTGCTGAAGAAAATAGCAGAGCAAAAACTAACGAGCCGTTTCAGGGCATATTACCCGCTGTTGCAGACAGCTCCCCTATTCTGTCAAAGAGAATAATAGGGAGAGATGACAGACACAGAATTACAAACACCAAAAATTACCCCTGGCGAACAATCACAAATTTAAAAATTACTTTTCCTGATGGTAAAACAAGTCGTTGCTCTGGTGCCGTGATTGATAATTTTCATGTATTAACCGCAGGACATTGTATTTATTCACGCAGTCATGGCGGCTATGCCAGTGTCAAGGTGTATCCGGGGCAAAATGGCAACGATACACCCTACCATTATGCCAAAAGTACACATATTCGCACTTATACGCAGTGGACAATCAACCGCAATCCGAATCATGACTGGGCATTAATAACGCTTGATCGTAATATCGGTCTCTTCACTGGCTGGATGGGCTTGAAAACAAGCACCCCGGGCAGTTCTGTTTACAGAGGTCTGTTCAATATCTCCGGCTATCCTGCTGACAAGCTTAATGGAACGCTGTGGAGTGATTCTGATTATGGTCATTCGGCTAACTATTATCGGCATTTTTACTTTATAGATACCTATGGCGGGGAAAGTGGTGCTCCGGTATGGAAAAAAGAAGGCAGCAAACGCTATATCTACACGATACATACGTCGGGAGATACCGCACAAACACCTGGAATCAGCAATGCGGGAACTCGTCTGGATACCGATAAACTGTATAAAATCAACTATTGGCGTTCTCTTGACAAAGCACCAAAGGACAAGCCTGATTTGGGCAATGATGAAAATGCTCATTCAAGTTTTTCTCCGACCAAATTATCAAGTGGAAAAAGTATAAATGTGAAGCACGTTGTGCGTAATATGGGAACGGCAAAATCAGGTACTTTTTATATTTCATACTACGCATCAACAGATAAAACCATATCAAAATCAGACTATTATCTTGGCAGGAAAAAATTATCAGCTATCGCACCATTTTCTCAGCTTCATGTAAGCTGGAATGGTTCTTTACCTGATACTATTCCCAGTGGCTCATACTATATAGGCTGGATAATTGACTCAACAAGCTCAATAAATGAGTTCGATGAAAGCAATAACAGTGGCTACCAGAAATCAGCAAAGCTTACAGTGAGCCAAACCACTAAACCCTCCGTGCCAATTTTAATCTCCCCTGCGGGCAATATTACAGACAAGACCCCGGTTTACACATGGAAAGCTGTATCCGGTGCGAGCTATTACTACCTCTGGGTTAATGATTCTAGTGGCAGCAAGATCAGGAAATGGTATACGGCAACAGCAGCAGCTTGTAGTCACGGAGTTGGAAACTGCTCTATTACACCATCTGTGACACTGGCAAATGGCACTGGCACATGGAAGGTCAGGAGCTGGGGAAATAGAAAATACGGTCTCTGGAGCGCCAAAAAGACATTTAAGGTATCGGCACCGGGAAGCGAAAAGCCAAAGACTCCAATACTTCTTGCGCCAGGTGGTAGCATTAAAACCAAAATGCCGACTTATTCCTGGAAAGCAGTAGCGGGAGCAAGCTATTACTACCTTTGGGTTAATGATTCCAGTGGCAGCAAAGTCAGAAAATGGTATACGGCAACAGCACTCTCTTGCAGTCATGCCAATGAAACCTGTTCTATAACGCCTCCTGCCAGTTTGGCAAATGGCACTGGCACATGGAAAGTCAGAAGCTGGGGGAATAGAAAATACGGTCCCTGGAGCGCCAAAAAAACCTTCAGGGTTCTACCAAGTGAAACAGAAAAACTAAAAGCACCCAGACTTATTGCTCCGGGCAGCTCAAGCCGAAACAGAATGCCCGTTTATTCATGGAAAGCAGTGCCGGGGGCAAGCCATTATTACCTGTGGGTTAATGATTC
>JALVDQ010000220.1 GCA_027008885.1 Thiotrichaceae bacterium
TCAGATTCAGAAGCACCATTATCACCTATCACCTATCAAATATCCCATAGCGCGATAACCACTTTTTCGTTTTGCATACATGCGCTGTAGCATTTCAACTTGATCATCAACATAGTCATAAATCCTTACTTCTTTCTTGCTGTCATAGAAACGATGCAAGCGCCCTGCATATTGTTGCAACGTTCCTTTCCACGAAATCGGCATCGCTAGAAACAATGTATCAAGACGCGGATCATCAAAGCCTTCACCAATATACTTTCCTGTCGCAAGGATAACTCTTTCCTCGTTATCATTAATTGTTTCTAATTGTTCTCGTACTTTGTTTAGTTGCTTGTTGCCCATTCCACCATACAAGACAACAATATTCTCAACCTTCTGTTTATTCAAAACCATTTGTGCGGCGATAATCGCCGTATAAACACAATATTGCAAACTAACAGTCTTTGTGTTAGTTTATTACTTTTACTTTACACGGCGAAAAACGCCGCATAATTAAATAATAATAAACAATGAAGTCAACTAAACAATACCTAGATAAACTCCTACCGTATGGAAAGATAGCCACAAAAAAATGGCTTTTAAGTCAGGGCATGGGGCGCCATTCTATTGATAATGCGCTTAAAAGCAAAAAGATTAAATCTTTGGCAACAGGTGTCTACGCTCGTGTTGGTGCGCCTATATCATGGTGGGATGTAGTCAACTCACTGCAAAGAATATCAGAACAAAGTATCCATGTGGGTGGTTTAACTGCTATAGAGCTTCAGGGCTTTGCTCATTACCTTACAAACTCTACAACTAAAACAGTTCATTTATATTCTGAAATCAAGCCTCCCGCCTGGTTGTGGAAGATTGATTGCGGCGTTACTTTTAAGTGGCATGGTACTAAGTTGCTTTGGGATTCTGAATCAATTAATAATCTAAAAAGTTTTACTTTGGGCGTAGATGTTCCCGTCACCATAGCCAACCCAGAAAGTGCAATACTTGAATTACTCATGAGTGTACCTAAAACCGTTAGCTTTGATCATGCAAATGAAATCATGCAAGGCATGACCAGCTTATCACCTAAAAAACTAAATGAGCTATTAGCTCAATGTAAAAGCATCAAGGTAAAACGTCTTTTCTTATGGCTTGCAGAAAACCAAAATTATGCCTGGTTTAAAAAGCTTGAAGTTAAAAACCTAGATTTGGGTTCAGGCAAACGCGTTATCGCCACAGATGGAAAACTCGATAAAAAATATCAAATAACAATACCGAAACATCTTTAATGGAAAATAATACCTACTACAAGCAAGTAAAGTTACTCGTACAGCTACTACCCTTAGTGGCTGAAGAAAACTGCTTCGTCTTAAAAGGTGGTACGGCTATTAATCTATTCTTGCGGAATCTGCCCCGTCTTTCGGTTGATATAGATTTAGTCTACTTACCCATGCAGGAACGTAATGAAGCATTGCAAGGTATTACCTCTGCACTTTCTCGAATAACTGAAAGAATAGAGAAAGCATTGCCGCAAGCTAAAATTATTAAAGTTTTTAAAGATAAGCACGATGCCATGCGCCTAATAGTTTCACATCAAGGCACACACATTAAGATTGAGTTATCACCTGTACTACGTGGAACTGTCAACGAACCTGTTTTGATGAGTGTCTGTGAAAAAGTGGAAGATGAGTTTGGCTTTGCCGAAGTGCCAGTAGTTTCTTTAGAAGATCTTTATGCGGGTAAAATATGTGCTGCACTTGATAGACAGCACCCTCGCGACCTATTCGATGTGAAAATTCTATTAGAAAACGAAGGCATTACAGAAAACATCCGAAAAGCACTTATTGTCTATATCATCAGTCATTCCAGAGCTATTGTAGAAATACTTAATCCAGTAGAAAAAGATATTTCAGATCTCTATGAGGGTGAATTTCAAAATATGGCTTTTATTAGTACTTCACTTGAAAGTCTAGAAAAAACTCGTAAACAACTGATAAAAAATGTAAATAGCAGTCTATTAGACAATGAAAAAGAATTTTTATTAACATTTAAAAACAAAGAGCCTGATTGGAGTTTACTAGATTTAGAAGGAACAAAAGAGCTCCCGGCGGTTAGATGGAAGCTTCAAAATCTTCATAGAATGAAAGCAGACAAACATGCTTTAGCTTACAAAAAGCTTGAAGGTCATTTATTTTCTTAGTCATAAACGAGACCTAAACAAGCTCAATCTCTTTGACTAACAGATAAGCCACAAGCTCAAAGGCAAACCAGGCTAGAAAGTTTTTAAGATTATTTGGTATTTTAAGGTTAAATGCTACACCTTCCTAAGTGTGCATTAATGCGAGTAAAGACCTTTTAAAAGCACCCCCCCCCACTTTTTTGCCATTTTGTAGCTTACTTAACTGTTACCTGACCGTTCATTAGCATGGGGAGGAGCCAGTCTCGTAGTTGGGTTAGTTGTTGGTTTTGTTTTTGATTTACTGATATTTTCAAATAAATACTGTTTAAGCTAGATTGAATATTTTCAAGCCCTTCTCCTTTATTGGGTAACGCAACGTTTAATTGCAAATATCATTCGGTGATATAGAAGGATAAGAAGAAACGGCTAATGAGGCTATTTGTTGTAATCTTTCAGTAATCCACGTCGAAGTTAAAAAAGTATAAATCAAATCGTTACTAAGCCAATCAACTTTACTTGATAATTGTACAAAACCTGTTGACGCAACCATATTCTTCAACGGGTGCTTAAAGACGTACTCCAACATTTGAGGCTTTAAGGCTTGCGCGGTTGCTTTGCGCCCCTTATATATACCCTTCTCTTTTGCCTTTGCTATACCTTCAAGCTGTCTTTCTTTTCTTATATTGGTTTCAAATTCTGCGAAGGTTGCCAGCATACCTAAGAAAGCCTTACCCGTTGATGTTCTGGTATCTATATTCTGATCTAGCACCATTAAGCTGATACCTTTCTCTTCAAGCTCATATACTAAATTATGAAGATCACGCGCGGAACGTGCCAGACGGTCTATTTTTGTAATAACTAATGTATCACCTTCCCTTATGTTAATGACCAACTAAAATGACCCACTAGCGGTCAATAAAATTGACCCACCCTT
>JALVDQ010000221.1 GCA_027008885.1 Thiotrichaceae bacterium
GCTGGTAGCCGCTGGGCGTGAAAAAGGTGCAGGAATCGCTTTAAAGTCTTATCTTGAAGTACGCGATGATCTCAAAGAAAACAGGCTGACCACTGTTTTGGATGATTATCTTGTTGATTTTAAAAAAGAAAAACTGGCAAAAAACGAGTCTGTGGCTGATCTCTATATTGTTTATCCGAGCCGGCAATATTTGCCCAAGCGGGTAAAAGTATTTATGAAAAGCTTACAAGCTTATCTTGGCAGTGGGTGAAATCTGTGTTTTAGCTTGGTTTAGATCCATAAGTATCGCATTGCTTTTCATGCTCAACGTCACATAAGATTCAACAATTTGTAAACTTTTTATAAACAGTTCGTTATAATAGACTCGCTTTATAACAATTCTGAAATATTCGCTTTAATCCCAGTTCTCGGTCAGCCTCCCATTTTTTAAATAACGGATAGGTAAGCTTGTACTTCTTTATTTTTGCAAAGATTTTATGATTAACTAACCCGTCAGTTTAAAATGGATGCTGTACCAGGCTATTCAAACAATATGAATGATAACAAGCCCTTATTGAGCATTATTATTCCTGTTTTTAATCGACAGAAGGGCGTTAACGCTTTAATTGACACTCTTTCAAAAAGTATAAGTCAAAATGGAGTAGCACATGCTGTTGAAATCATTGTGATTGATGATGCTTCAGACACCCCGCTGACTTTGCCTGAAACACCTTGCAAATGCCTGCTGAAACGCAATTCAAGAAATCTGGGCGCGCCTTTTTCAAGAACAAGGGGATTGCTGCTTGCAAACGGAAAATTTATCCATTTTCATGATTCGGATGATTCCGTCTCGGAAAACTGGTTAAAGGAACTTCTTGATGAATTGCAGCAACATCCTGATATTGATTTACTGGTAACGGGTCGCATTGACTACGAAAAGCAGCACGCACTGGAGCGTTTTCCCACGTTTTATCACCGCCAGGTGCAATATCCCAAACGAATTTTAAAGCGCCTAATCTACTGGAACTGTATTGGCGCAATGGGTGGCGTGACTTTTTCCAAACGCGTGCTTGAAACGATTAAAATCAGAAGAATAGCCTCTTGTCAGGACTGGCAGATGTATATTGATGTGCTTAAACGTGCCAGAAAATTAAGTAGCCGTCCCGATATTAAATTCTTTTTTCATAAAACAGGAAATGACAGAATTTCACATAATCCGCGCAAAAAGATTCTGGGTCACCTGCAACTAGCCAAACAAACGCAATACGACTCAATTTACGGAAAAAACATACGCCTGTTTTACCTCTATGCGTGTAAACAATACATACTTAAACAGGGCGGCTATATTTTAAAATTCTACAAAAAACACCAGTTAAAAATATTTTTGGCTTACATTGTGATTGCAGCCCATTCTTTTATGCCTCAAATTATGCTCCGAGACAAAAAATAGTTTAGTATTCCCCTATGGAGAAGATATTAGATACTTTTAAACTCGAACAAGCAATGCAAAAAGCAGATGCTGATTATTCTGCCTCTGAAGCACAGGCAATTGCCTGTGGCATGTTAGCCGCGAATATAAGCGCTGATAAAATAACCTGGACACAGTTAGTTTTTGGCGAAATCAATGCAGATAACGGGCAACAGCTTGAAGCCATAAAGCTTGCGGGTGAATTATATGAGCACTGCAAAAGACAGCTACAGGACAGCAACCTTGGCTTTGAGCTACTCCTGCCTGATGAAAATGAATCGCTGCTTTTACGCGTAACCTCACTGCAGGAATGGTGTAATGGTTTCCTGCTTGGCATCGGTCTTGGCGGCATAAATGATCATAAAACACTGCCTGAGGATAGCCGTGAGTTGCTGGCAGATTTTACAGAAATTGGGCGTTCAGGCGATTTTGACCTTGAAGATGAAACTGCCTCAGAAGAAGCGCTGGAAGAAATCAGTGAATATGTACGCATGGGCGTTTTGCTAATCAACGAGGAACTGCAACCAATCAAACAGTCAACGCGGATTCACTAGAAAAAACGGGCTAAAAGCAGACCAGCAAGAAAGACATAAATACCCACTGGCATCGTTAAAATACGCTTAAAATCATCTGGAATAAACTTCTCACTGGCAGGAAAGAACTTCCTTGCCAGACCAAACAAAAACAACGGAACACCCGCTAAAATTAAAAAAACACCAATGGCTACCAACATATCCCTATACTCATTATGTAACTACTTGTTTATACATATTACCGACTAAAGTTTCGAAGTTCAAAAACAACTTGTGCTGTACACCTGCACAACCCATCCCCCCCTGTTTTTTATATATTTTTCTGCGTAGCCTGTTGAGGAACGAAACACGGGAGCACTGCTTAACAATGTGCTATTCCCGTATTCCGCAGGCTTCATACGGGCTACGTTGCTGTCCTCTGTCTTCTGCCCAAACAGCTTCTAATAATCAATAACCAGACGACCGCCATCTACTGGAATCACATGTCCGCTAATATAATCCGCATCGCAAACCAGAAACAAGATCGCTTTGGCAATATCTTCAGGTTTGCCCTGTCGTTTTAAACAGGTTTTTTCCAGCAAGGCTTTTTGAGCCTTTTTTTGCTCTTCACTGCTGTCAGCCTGTTCCGGCCAAAGAATGGCGCCCGGAGCAACCCCGTTTACGCGCACCTGCGGTCCAAGTTCGGCAGCGAGTGAGCGTGTCAGCATTAGCAGACCAGCTTTTGCGGAGCTGTAGACAGTGTGTTTTGGCAGGGGTCGAATACCGTAAATATCAATCATATTCACAATACAGCCCTGATTTTTTATTAATTCAGATGATGCCGCCTGGGACAGAAAAAGTGGTGCTTTTAAATTGCTTCCCACTAGATTTTGCCAGTCTTCCTCGTTGATCTCACCCAATGGCGTAGCATAAAAACTGGAGGCATTATTGACCAGAATATCCAGGCGTGCGGTTTTCTGCAGGATGCTTTCAATCATTTTGGGGAAACCGCTAACATCCAGCAAATCAGCCTGTTGCAAAAAACATGAATCCTTACGCAGGGCATTCAGTTCATTTGCCAGTGTTTCAGCTTCCCCTGCGGAAT
>JALVDQ010000222.1 GCA_027008885.1 Thiotrichaceae bacterium
GATAACCACCAGTGGAATCTGTGCGAAAATTTTTCCGCGCACACCATCAATCATTAACAGCGGCAGAAAAGAGGCAACCGTTGTAAGCACGCCAAAAGTAACTGGCACAGCCATCTCCTTGGTGCCTTCTATGGCTGCGCGAACCCCATCGCCATGACGTTGCAAATGCGAGTAGACGTTTTCTCCGGTAACAATCGCGTCATCCACAACAATACCAAGCACCAGGATAAAACCAAACATACTCACCAGATTAATCGTCACATCCAGATAGGGCATAAGTGCCAGCGCCCCCAAAAAGCTGATGGGTACGCCAATACTCACCCAGAAAGCCAGGTCAGGACGCAGAAAAAGAGCCAGAAGTATCAATACCAGTCCAATCCCCTGAACAAGACTATAAGTCAGGGTATTAATGCGTGCCTTTACCACTTTGGAGCTATCCCGCCAGTAACTGAGTGACAAACCGGCAGGCAGAGTGTGTTTGCGTTCATTGATATAGTTGATCACCGTGTCGGCGACTTCAATCGCGTTTTGATCACCGACTCTGGCAACGTTTATAAAGGCAGCGTAGTTCTTGTCAAAGCGGCTATACAGAGGGTCTTCATTAAACCCATCATTTATCTGCGCAATATCCCCAAGGCGCACCACCGCACCATTTTTGCGACTGATAATGCTAATCGCGGCAAAATCTTCCTTGTTGTATGCCTGTCCCAGGGTTCTCAGCAAAATCTCGCCGGATTCGGTTTTGATGCTACCGCCTGGTATGTCCTGGGAGGCAGCACGAATCGCTCTGGCAACGTCATCGAGGCTTAGGCTGTACTGGCTAAGGATTGCCTGCGGGATAGAAATACTGATTTCCCAGTCACGCACTCCTCCCATGGAAACCTGGGTCACATTGGGCAAGGCACGGATTTCATCCAGTATTTTTTCTGTATTTTTACGCAACACGACTTCATCATTGCGCTCCTGCTCAATCACAACCGTAATCACATCACGAACCTGTATAACCTGCTCAACGACAGGGCGTTCTGCTTCTTCTGGAAGATTGCGTATGCGGTCGATGCGTGACTTTATTTCATTTAATACAATGGTGGTATCGTAGCGTTTCCGAATTTCTGCTCTGACCAGGGAACGACCTTCGGCAGAATCACTTTTGATGCGTTCAATCCCGGGCAGATCGGCGATGGCATCTTCAATGCTGAGAGTCACCCCCTGTTCAACTTCCTTTGGCGTGGCTCCCGGATAATTGACCGCAATATTGACAACTGCCTGTTGAAAAGCCGGAAAGGTTTCAAGTGGTACTTTTTTAAACAGCGCATAAGAACCCATAAAGATAATGGCAATCATTAAAAGATTTGCAGCAACCGGATTTTTAATAAACCATGTGATTACGCCACCGTGCTTCATATTTAGCTCGCCTGACCTGACTTGTTATCAGATGTTTTTTGGTTGCGCTGTTGCTGTTTTTGCCTTTTTTTCTGTTGCTGCTTCTGCTTTTCTTTCAGGCTAATCGCTTTGCTGCCTTCGGTAGCCTGGCTTAAGGGCGTGATAATTAACTGTTTGCCAGAGATATTTTCGCTGGCTCTTAAAATGGTGGAAGCACTTGTATTAAACTCCACATCAACCGCAACAATATGTACTTTCCCGTCTTGCAGTAACAGAATTTCACGGTTTTGGCGTACTGCTGATGAGGGCAAAACATAAACATTTCTGAATATTTTCCCCTGAATTTCAGCATTCAGATATTGCCCGATTTTAAGTGGCGTACTGACTCCTTTTCTGGCTTTAAACGGATGATTGATGCGCGCAATCACCTTTATCTGGCGACTATTGCTGTCCAGAGCGGCACTGCTGCGTACAATCTCGCCATCCCAGCGATTCTGGTGACGACTATTGGTGCTTTTAAAGATAACCTTTGGTAGTGCTTTGCTTTTGCTGCTTTTGTCGGTGCTTATGCTGTCTTCAAAGGCATCATTAATACCCAGCAGTTCATACTGATTTAAAGACATGGGCAGATCCACATAAACATAACCGCTGGCATAAATTTTACCCAGACTGGTGCCTGTGCCAACAAACTGGTCAATATCAACATTACGCTGCAAAACTCGCCCGGAATAAGGTGCCTTAATGACCGTTTTGGAAAGATTCAGGCGTTCCTGTTTTTGTCTGCCGAGCGCTGCATTGATTTTTGCCCTGATTGCCAATTTGCGGCTTTTAAAGCTATTCAGCTTGCCCTGTGTGTCCTCAAGCCGTTGTTGTAGCTGATTAATTTTTTGCTCTTCGGCATCCACCGCGGAACGTGCAAGCAGTTTTTTCTTCCACAAATTGTATAAGCGCGAGAGTTCTTTTTTGCCCAGCTTGAGGTTTTTCTGTGCAAGGTAATAAGAACGCTTGCTTGATTTTTCTTCCTCAAGCAACTGGCTTAAACTCGCCTGATTAGCGGTAACCTCACTTTCTGCTATGGCAAGCGCATTGCGGTAACTGCTGGCATCAATTTTTAGCAACACCTCGTCTTTTTTAAAATAACTGCCCTCAAGAAAGTGCTCTGAAATGCTCACTATTTTGCCAGAAACCTCTGCGACCAGGTTTGTCTGAACCCCTGCACGCACAATTCCCGAGGCTTTCAGCTTAACGCGATAGTCTTGTGGCTTGATGCGCATAACTTCCACCACAGGGATACGCTCAACAAAAGGTCTTTTCTTTGCCTGCGGTCCTGTCGCAATCAGATATTTCCCCAAAAAGAAAGCCCCAACCAGTGTTATGACAGGCAATATAAATTTTAACATTAGATTATTTATTATCCTTAATACCTTTTAGCATGCTTGGGTGCTATGCTCCCACTTAAGGAAGCACTGATCAAGTTCAATTATTGGTAGTGGGTTAAAGCTGTTGATGGTACCACGCTCTTGTCGGATTATGCTCTGACTAAGCCGACCTATAAAAACAGCAACCCATCCCCCCTGTTTTTTACATATTTTTAGAATTGCTATAAAAATACGGGTCGTAGCGAGGGAAAGTAGACTTATTGTATGTTTATGCTCTTTAAA
>JALVDQ010000223.1 GCA_027008885.1 Thiotrichaceae bacterium
TGCATGTCTTAATACCCTATCTCGCGGGTAATGATCCAGACTCCACCACTTTTGAAAAACAACCTAATATCAACAACTTGCAACGCTGTTTTTTATACATCAAAAGAGATATATTTAAGTTATGATTAATTTGTTTAAAATCATACATTTATAAAAAATCGCTTTAATAATTTAGAGAAAATAAAAGGATTTTTCATTTTTTTATATCTCTTTATAGATATAAGTTAGCCAAATAATCCAATTTTTTAAAGAACGCATCCCGTCTGGATGTTTAATAATATAGCTAATATAGCAGAAAAATAAAACCCATCCCCCCTGTTTTTTATATATTTTTGTGTTGAGGAACGAAACACAGGAGCACTGCCTGACTATGTGCCACCCTGTATTTCGCATACGGGACGCTGGAGCGTCCGGGCTGCATTCCCGTGGAACATGGGAACGAGTTATGCGTAGCTTGGATTAACGTAGCGTAATCCAACTCCAACGTAAGCCAGATAGAGTGCTACGCTCTTGTCGGGTTACGCTCAGGCTAACCCGACCCACGCAGCTCTCTGTCTTCTGTCCTCAGTCCTCAGTCCTCTGTCTTCTGTAAACCCACCCCCCTTGTTTTTACATATTTTTATTATCAAAGTGCCGAAATAAAAGAACGACTGTTTATCTATTAATTGAATATTTTTTTGCCTATAAGAGGTAAAATCCTGCTCTGGACAAATTCTATAATATAATAAAAACAGGGCGAAAACTTGACCACATTACACTTAAATGAAGTTTTACTGGAAATTAACGCCAGCCTCAAACAACTTAACCAGATTATTCTTGGCAAGGAACAGCAGGTTAAGCTGGCACTTAGCTGTATTCTGGCATCGGGGCACTTGCTGGTAGAGGATTTGCCCGGCATGGGTAAAACCACTCTGGCTCATGCACTTTCCAGGGTGCTTGGACTGGATTATAAAAGGGTGCAGTTTACCAGTGATCTGTTGCCCTCAGACCTGATTGGCGCGGCGGTATTTGATGCTAAAAATTCTTCTTTCAGCTTTCATCCAGGACCTGTTTTTAGTTCCATTTTTCTTGCGGATGAGCTTAATCGTGCTACCCCAAAAGCGCAAAGTGCCTTGCTCGAAGCAATGGAAGAAGGACAGGTGAGTGTTGATGGCAAAACCTATCCGCTACCTTCTCCTTTCTTTGTTATTGCAACGCAGAATCCGCAAAGCCAGTCAGGAACTTTTCCCTTGCCCGAATCACAGCTTGACCGCTTTATGTTTCGCTTGTCACTCGGTTATCCTGATCCCAAGGTAGAGCGTGAGATACTCAGGGGAGGCAAGGGCAGAGTCGCGCTTGAGCAGTTAAGGCAGTCTCTGAGCCGTACAAGCCTGCTAAAAATCCAGAAACTTGTGCCACAGGTTAAAGTTTCCGACACATTGCTTGATTATGTGCAACGCCTGATTGCACAAACACGCCAGGATGATCTCTGCTATCTGGGGCTTTCTCCACGAGGCGCGCTTGCCCTGATGAAAAGCGCACAGTGCTGGGCGCTGATTCATGGGCGCAATCATGTGCTGCCTGAGGATGTGCAGGCGGTGTTTGTCGCGGTGGTTGGGCATCGTATTGTCGGTAAAAAGGAAACCCAGGGTGACCAGCTTGCAAGGCACGTCCTGCAATCGGTTGATTCGGTAGGCTCCAGAGTGATTGCTGCCTGAAGCTTCCGGGATTTATTATGTTTTTAGCAGGAAAAGCAAAGCAGGCATCCGCAAAAAGCTTTCGTGATGAGTGGCTGGCACGGCGTTTTCCACAAGTCAGGGAGGTTACGCTGGGTTTAAAACGCATCTTTATTATGCCAACGGCGAGCAGCATGGCGTTATTGCTTGCGATTGCCCTGTTATTGCTCATGGCAATCAATTTTCAAAGCTCGCTTATTTATGGGCTTGCCTTCTGGCTATTGGCTCTTGTTGTGATCAGCATTTTTTTTACCTACCGCAATCTTGCCGGACTGAGGGTACGCGCAATCCAGGCAGATTCCTGTTTTGCCGGAGAAAAGGCTGTTTTTCATCTTGAGGCAAGCTGCCCCGAAGGAGAGAAGAAATCGGCAATCTCCCTGGGCTGGAAATTTCAGGATTTTACCACCATTGACTTGCTCGACCAGCATACTGCACAGTTTAAACTTTCGCACGATACCCGCCAGCGCGGCGTATTCACACCCGAAAGATTAACGATTTTCAGTACCTATCCGATTGGACTGGTGGTTGCCTGGTCTTATGCGTCACTGGATATGCAAAGCATTGTATATCCTGCACCTAAGCTGCAAAAAAACACAGAGAATGGACTCACTCTTGATGAAAATGCGCTGCAAGGCAAAGAAATCAGCCAGGGAACCACCGACTTTTCCGGTGTGCGCCAGTATCAAAAGGGCGATTCACCCAGACACATTCACTGGCCAAGCTATGCAAAAACAGGTGAAGCCTATACCAAAACCTTTGTTGATTATGCCAGTCACGATTTATGGCTGGAATGGGACGCACTCGATTTTAGCGGAACAGAAGCACGGCTTTCGCACCTTTGCGCCAAAGTGCTGCAATACCATCAGGATCAGCAGGTATACGGCTTGAAAATACCCGGCAAAACGATTCAGCCCGGCAGCGGTGAGGCACACAAAACGGTTTGCCTGACAGCACTGGCTCTATACGGAATAGCTTAAGGTCATCAATCATGTTTGCAGACGGCTTTCCCCAGAAAAACAAGCAGATTAGCTACGCAGGAATGCTTTGGCTACTTGCCGCGCAATTAGTTGTTATGGCGCCTCTGGCATTTTATCTGCCCATCTGGATATTGCCTGTGCTGGCATTTTCCGCGATCTGGCGAATCCGTGTCATGAAAGGTCATATGGAAGCTCCCGGGGTGCTAATCAAGCTGCTGGTTGCGATATTAGGTCTCGTTGCCTTGTCGATCAGTGGTCTGAAGCTGATATCACTGGACATGATGGCTTCCCTGCTCATGCTGGGTTTTGCCTATAAAACACTGGAAGTTGTCCAGCGTCGTGATGCCATGGTGGTATTGCTAACCGGATTTATTTTGATTGCAGTCGCATTTCTGTATTCACAATCAATACTCAGTGCAGCCTATGGCATTCTGGCTCTTATTGTACTAACGGGAGCCATGATAGCGATTGAACAATCCAGAAGTCATGCCATTTTTGCAACTTTGCGCAATGCCGCCATTATGGTATTTATGTGTCTGCCGCTGATGCTGGTCTTTTTTGTCTTCTCTCCAAGATTTTCACCCCTGTGGAATATTCCACTGGAAGCCAGCCAGGGCAAAACAGGCATTTCAGACAGCATGACCCCGGGCGATATTGCCAAACTCAGTAAATCTGATGAACTGGCATTTACTGTCACCTTTCAGGGCGAGCATCCAAAACAGAATGATCTTTACTGGCGTGGACTGGTATTGCAGTATTTTGATGGCAAAACCTGGACACCTTTCGCCACAAAACTGTCACTCAATGAAATTAAACAGCGTTTGCTGATTAGCCGAAGCGCGCTAAGACAAAGCCTGGTAAAAAAAGGCTACGGCAAAAAATATGATGTTATCTATGAAAAAACCGGACAACCCTGGCTGTTCACTCTTTCGCCCGTCGTAGACATGCGAGGCGCTGCCTTTTATGCCAGTGATTACAGAATAATAGCTGAACGCAATATCACAGAGCCAATGATGATGACCATCGTCAGCTATCCTGAAACCTTGCGCGAGGTTCATTTATCCGCAGACAAACGCCGTCTTGCACTGCAATTGCCTGCCGAAGGCAATAGCAAAAGCAGAAAACTGGCACAGACACTTTTAAAACAGTCAGATTCAAAGCGGGAGTATATTGACACGGTTCTGAAACGCTATACACAACAGGATTATTACTACACACTGCGTCCCCCCGTGCTTGGCGAGCAAAATACCATCGACAAATTTCTGTTTGAAAGCAAAAAAGGCTTCTGCGCGCATTATGCCGGCAGCTTTGTTTTTTTGATGCGTGCGGCAGGTATTCCTGCCAGGGTCATAACCGGCTATCAAGGTGGTAGCTGGAATGAAAAAGGCGGATTTATTGCCGTAAGACAATACGATGCACACGCCTGGGCAGAAGTCTGGCTGGAAAATCAGGGCTGGATACGCATTGATCCCACTGCCAGCGTTGCCCCGGAGCGCATAGAAAACAATCTTGAAACTGCGGTAAAAAAAGAAGGCAGCTTTCTTGAAGGCAAAATATTCTCGATGTCAAAATACAAGTGGCTGAGCAGCTTAAAAAACAAGCTTGATTCAACCCGCTATGCCTGGAGGCGCTTTGTACTTGGCTATAATGAAGACAGCCAAAAAAGTTTATTCAAACACCTCTTTGGTGAATTTAGCCTGCAAAAAATCGCAACCGTCATTGGCGCCCTGTTTGTTGTCATTATTCTGCTGTGGAGCATCTTGCTCGGTCTTGGCAGAAAATCATCCAGAGAAACAGCAGAACACCTGCTATACCGGCGTTTCTGTGACACACTTGCCCAAAAAGGCATTCACCGCGAACTCTCACAAACCCCGCAAGCCTTCAGCCACTATGCCTCTCAAAAGCTACCCTTGCTGGCAGGTGATATTCAGCAATTCACAACACTTTACGCGGATATATGTTACAACCCCGACAGCCAGAATTACTCACCCGCCGGAATAAAAAAGCTAAATACCATCTTGAAAAGAATAAGAAAGAAAACCAGGAGACTGAGTTGAGAAACGAAACACAGGAGCACTGCCTGATAATGTGCCATCCTGTGTTTTGCATACGGGACGCTGGAGTTAGGTAGGGTCGGTGTAGCTTTGCGGAACCGACCATCGAAGCTCAAATCTGGTCGGTTGCGTAAACTTCACCAACCCTACAATTCTCATTGCATCATGTTGGGTTACGATACGCGCAAGCATAGTAGTGATTTTAAGCTTTGCTTGTATGCGTATCTAACCCAACCTACAGTTGCATAATACCCATCCACCCCCTGTTTTTTTAGCCTTTAATAACTTCATCCGTTATTTGATCAAATGTTTTGTTTGCAACCGCGCCAGTTTCAGCATCTCTGATACGGGATGCAAGCAAGGCTTGTAGTTTATCCCATGCCTTTTGTTCTTTATCAGTTTTCTCTGCTGGAAAAATCTGCTCCAACACAAAGCGCTTTATTGATTTACCCTGCATGGCAGCTAATGCTTTAATTTGCTGGTGTTGCTCGCTAGACATATCAATAACTAAACGACTCATGATATTTATCTTTCTCTGATTTAGACTTTTTAGCACTATAACACAAACTGCATAAATGTACATTTGTGAAGTTTTATACAAATACCCATCCCCCCTGTTTTTTATATATTTTTGCGTAGTCAGTGTTGAGCATGTAATTGCGTAGGTTTGGTGGAGTTTACGCAACCAACCAGGATTCGGTTGGTTACGCATGGCTGCACCAATCCTACGCAACTTGCATACATTGCAAGTGCCCCACTGATTTACGGGAAGGAGGAGAGAAATTAATCCAATTCGATTAACCCCAGTGACTTATTCTCAAGAAATTCCCTGATACTAATGGAATGTGTCCTTAAAAGTGATTCTAATTCAGAGACCCTACTATTACCTGCCTTGATCCAAACAACAAACGGAGGAAAACCATTAAGCACAGACAAATCATTGAAATCTGAATCTTGAGTGACTAGTACATATCCATGATTTTTGGCATATTGCCATATTTCAACATCATCGGCATTCTGTAAACCAACAAAACGTACATGTGTCGAATCAGGGTAAATATCTTCCAGCCGTCTACATAACTTAAACGACATATTTTCATCAAATAGCAATTTCATTACAAGACAGCTATTTTTCTTTCCTTATCAGCGGCAAAAGCCAGGCTGGCATAGATATCATCTTCGGTAAGCTCAGGAAAATCATCAATTATTTCACTATTTTTCATGCCATTAGCAAGCATTTTCAAAATATCATAAACCGTGATTCTCATATTTCTGATACAAGGCTTAGCCGACCTTTTGCCAGGCTCAATTGTGATAATTTTTTTATAATCAACCATTTTAAAACCCTCAAAAATGCTTGTGAGAGATTATATCATATTGTTTTGCAATACAGATAATAGGCAAGCTAAATCCGGCAAAGTCGTTGCATCATGTTGGGTTACGATACGCGCTAGGAGCCTGTCCGAGAACTGGGATTGAAACGAAAATTTCAGAATTGTTATAAGGTGAATTTATCAAGAGAGGCGAATAGTCGCTCTATTTAACGAACTTGATAAGCTCAGATTATGATGATTGTGGGATTTGCAGTCAATTTCTAGTTCTCGGACAGGCTCCTAGCATGGTAGTAATTTTAAATTTTGGTTTTATGCGTATCTAACCCGACCTACAGTTGTATAATACCCATCCCCCCTGTTTTTTATATATTTTGCTATTTGTCTGCAATTCTTTCAAAGACACCCAACTCCCTGTTCTTGCGAACATTATCCCACTCGAATATTTGACCATTCATGGCAATGTAAACTCCCTTTGGCAGTGTTTGTAGTGCTGCCAGGGCAAAGCCCAAATTAAACAGTGCATCGCTGTGTTTAAAGACAAAGGGAACCATTGCACCTAATAATACCACCGTTTTGTTTAGCCCGGATTCAGCCAAAACCCTGGCTGTTTCTACCATTGTGTCGGTGCCGTGGGTAATCAGGATTTTTTCTTCAGCGGCATTCTGGCAGGCATTAAGCACGAGCTGGCGATCATTATGATTCATTTCCAGACTGTCTTTGAATAAAACTGGCTGAATATTTATTGCAGAGCGATTGCGCCCCAGTGTGAGCATTTCTTCAATGTGGCTCTCAGTAAAATAAAGCTCACCGTTTGCTTCATTGTAGCTTTTATCTATTGTGCCACCCGTTAGTAACAGTTTTATTTGCATTGCGCTGTTCCTTGAATACTTTTTAAATACTACTATGCAAACGCGGTACAGCCGCCAGCAGTTTCTGCGTGTAGGGGTTTTGCGGATTGCCGCAGACTGCATTCGTCAAGCCCTGCTCGACTACCTTACCATTTTTCATTACGATGGTTTCATCACACAGGTATTCAACCACGGCAATATTATGCGTAATAAACAGCAGGGTTAAATTTTGCCTGTCACGGATTTCCAGCAGCAGTTCAAGAATTTCTGCCTGTACTGACACATCCAGCGCACTGGTTATTTCATCACACACAATAAATTCAGGCTTGAGTGCCAATGCTCTTGCCAAACCGATACGCTGGCGTTGCCCGCCTGAAAATTCATGCGGATAACGCCACAGAAAGTTACGCTCTAGCTGTACTGATTCCAGCACCTCACCTGCGAGTTGCAGGCGTTCTTCATCTGAATCACCGATGCCATGCACTTTCATTGGTTCGGTAATCGTTTTGGATACCATTAGACGCGGATTTAGTGACGATTGCGGGTCTTGAAAGGCAATTTGCATTCTGCGACGCCAGGGTTTCATTTGCTTGTTTGACAGCCCTACCAGTTCTTGTTCGCCCTCTTCTGTAATGAAAACCACGCTGCCGGCGGTTGCTTTTTGCAGTTGCAAAATAGCGCGCCCCAGGGTGGTTTTGCCGCTACCCGATTCACCCACCAGTGCCACAATTTTGCCTTTATTGATATTGATCGAGACATCGTCTACCGCGCGCACATGGTCAACCACGCGCTGAAACAGTCCTTTGCGGATGGGGAAAAATACATCCAGATGGCTGACCTTAATCAGTACATCCTGCTGATTTGGATCATATTCCTCACGTTCGCGCCGGGGCAGATTATCCGGCACTGCTGCCAGCAGTTTTTGAGTGTATTTGTGCCGGGGATTATGCAGCACGCTTTTGCTGTCACCCACTTCAACCAGCTTGCCCTGCTTCATTACGCCAACTTTATCGGCGATTTGTGCCACCACGCCAAAGTCGTGTGTGATAAACAGAACACTCATGCCCTTGCGTTGTTGCAGTTCTTTAATCAGTTTGAGGACTTCTGCCTGAACGGTCACATCGAGCGCGGTGGTTGGCTCATCGGCAATTAATAAATCCGGCTCACAGGCGAGTGCCATTGCGATCATAATGCGTTGTCGCTGACCGCCCGAGAGTTCATGCGGATAATTATTAAAGCGGCTTTCGGCATCTTTAATCTGTACTTCGTGCATCGCTTTTAAAGCACGCTGTTTCGCAACTTCTTCCGACATGCCGTGATTATGCAGCAGCAGGGCTTCCATAATCTGTTCGCCAATACTGTAAACCGGATTGAGCGAGGTCATTGGCTCCTGAAAAATCATCGCAATACGCGAACCGCGAATATCACAAAGTTGCTCTTCATCCAGCGTGAGCATATTGACCTGCTGATGTTCTTCCTTGTGGGTGAGCTGATTGAGCTTGCGCCAGTCAAACAGGATTTCACCCCCAGGATGATGACTGATGCGATGTGGTAATAGCTGGATAACCGAGAGCGCCAGAATCGACTTGCCACTGCCTGATTCACCGACCAGACAAAAAGTTTCGCCTTTTTCTATGCTGAAACTGACATCATCTACTGCTTTTATTATGCCGCTGTCTGTATCCAGATGCGTATGCAGGTTTTTTATTTCTAGCAAACTCATGCGGCTGTTTCACCTTCGTTATTTTTTTTATTACGTTTCTTTTTGTTTCTGCTTGGTCTGTTTGCCACCTTGGGATCAAGTGCATCACGCAACGCTTCACCAATCAGGTTATAGGCAAAGACGGTCATAAAAATCGCACCACCAGGGAAAACCGCCATCCACCAGTTAAAGGTCGATGCCTTGATTGACTGGTTCAGCATCTGCCCCCAGGATGGCGCATCCACCGGACCCAGCCCCAAAAAGCTTAGCGTCGCTTCTGCCAGAATCGCCGAGGCAACGCCAAAGCTGACACTCACCAGCAAAGGTGCAATGCCGTTAGGTAGCATGTGCCGGAACAAAATTGACGGCAGCGGCAAGCCGCTGGCGATAGCCGCCTGCACATAATCCTGTTTGCGTAATTTTAAAAATTCAGCACGCGCATAGCGGGCATAGCCTGACCAACTTGTCAGCCCGATAATCACCATAATCAGGTAGATATTTCGACCAAAGAATGCCACAAAGGTTAGCAGCAAAAACAGCGTCGGCACCGATTCAAACACTTCCACCAAACGCATTCCCAGCATATCGACAATGCCTGAAAAATAGCCCATCAAACCACCAAGAATGACGCCAATCACGAGCGCAATTCCTGTCGCTATAAAGCCTATCGAGAGTGCCACGCGGGAAGCATGAATCATGCGGCTCAAGACATCTGCACCGTTTTCTTCAGTTCCCATCAGGTGAGTAAACTTGCCTTCTGCCAGCGGTTCTTTTAGCGGTGTTTCTCTAACATCACGCATATAGTCACGCGCCGAGAAAGGAATTGGCGCATTGATTTGCCATTCGTAGGCATCTTTGTATGATTGCAAACGAAAATCGTCATAGATAATCAGGGCAGGCGGTTTTACAAACAGATTGGCAAGTACGGAAACAATCAAAACCAGCGTAACCAGCGTCAGCATAAACTTGCCAAAAGAACGCCGCAGCGGTGTCAGCAACAGAAAAATCACTATAAAAAAGACAGAGAGAAATATGACATCTTCAACCGTAAAGTAACGCAAAAAGGGCGCGACAATCTCACCATTGGGCTGCTTTGCCAAAAGTGGCACTGTATTTGCCAAAAATGGCGCAAAAACAGCCGTTAAAATCAGAATAATTACCCAGGCAGCGCCTATTTTTGCCCCCATGCCTGAAAAGGTGCGCTTTAAGACACGCCGGAAAAAGCCTGAAGAGCGCTGTCTGGAATTGTTTTTAGTCTTACTCATAGCGCTATTCATAAGACACCCGTGGATCAACCAGTGTATAAAGAAAATCTGTAATCAGATAACCTAGCAGGGTTAAAAAGCCACTAATCAGCGTGATTGACAGCATTAACTCCTTGTCGCGTCCATTCACTGCTTCAATTGCCAGCTTGCCCATGCCATCAATACTGAAAATGGATTCAACAATAACCGATCCCGCCAACAAGCCCGGCAAGATACCCGCCGATGCGGTAATCAGGGGAATCAGGCTATTTCTAAAGACATGCATGCGCATCACATTTTCTTCTGATACACCTTTTGCCCGTGCCGTGCGTGCGTAATCTTTTTCCAGATTTTCCAGTACCGAGGTACGAATCAATTTGGCAAGAAAGGCGAAACTGCCATAAGACAGCGTAATCACAGGCAAAATCAGATGCCAGATACGGTCAATCAGATAACCGCGCTCGGGTGATTCAGGTATCCACAGAAATGCCAGCAAAATACCAAGTGCAGCACCGACCAGACCCAAACCTCCTACCCTCAATATGGCAAAATCAACCCAGGCAATAATGCCCAGAGTCAACGCCCCCAGCAAAGGCAAAAATATCCAGTTAAACAACACATATTCAGGGTGTGAATACGCCATCCACGCCCCCAGGGCTGCGCCGATAATGGCAGCAATAAGGGTTCGTGCCATTTGCCTGTGCCACTGGCTTAGCAAAACCATTGAGACAACGCCTGCAAGCATAAACACAAAGATTTTGGCAATGGACACCATTGAAAAGCCATAGGGTAAATAGGTCATGTCTTGCGCCGCGCGATCACTCAAACCCGCCGTAGGAAACCACAGCCAGTGCTGCGTATTGGCAAAGAAGCCAATCAGCAGCACACCGATCAACATAGTCGGCACAGACCACATACCGAGCATAATCACATTTGAACCGACATCGAAGCTTCCGCCCCGATCTGATGCCGCCTTGATGCCGACGACGATGGCAATAATATAAATCAGTGGAATCGTAATCACGTTGAGCAATAGCGTTATCGGCAGACGCTCTTTAATCAATGCTGAAAC
>JALVDQ010000224.1 GCA_027008885.1 Thiotrichaceae bacterium
CCGTGTCGCTTTAGCCCTTCGTTATTGATGCCACGAGGAACAGCGGGTGCGCCAAATGCCATCACAAACGGCGGCAGGTCTTTGCCCAATGCGGTCCCCATGCCGGTAAACGCATATTCACCCACATGGCAAAACTGGTGAACCAGTGTGAAGCCGCCCAGTATGGCATAGTCATGGATCGTCACATGCCCCGCCAGAGTCGCATTATTGGCAAAAATGGTGTTGTTACCGACAATGCAATCATGCGCGATATGCACATACGCCATGATCCAGTTATCACTGCCAATTTCTGTTTTGCCTATATCCTGAACGGTGCCACGATTTATGGTGCAGGATTCACGAATCAGGTTGCGATCACCAATAATGAGTGTGGTTGCCTCGCCCTTGTATTTTTTATCCTGCGGTTCAGCACCTACCGAGGCAAACTGGAATATGCGGTTTTCCTTGCCTATTTCTGTCGGACCTTCGATAACAGCGTGTGGACCAATCCATGTACCGCTGTCTATTTTGACGCCCGCGCCAATGATCGCATACGCCGAGACTTGCACATCGTCAGCAATCTCGGCGTTTGGATCAATAATGGCAGTGGGATGTATTCGCATGAGTTATTTTTTCATCTCGATTGCGGCACATTTTATTTCCGCCATGCTGGCTACTTCACCATCTACGCGGGCTTCCGTTTTGAATACCCACATTTTTCCTTTATGACGTAATACTTCGGCATAAAGCTCGAGCTGATCACCCGGAACAACCTGCCTTTTAAACTTGACCTTATCGACACCCACCAGGATATAAAGCCTCTCTTCCTGTGGTTCTTCCCCCATGGTGCGAAAGCCAAGTAGCCCTGTGGCTTGCGCCATTGCCTCGATAATCAGAACGCCTGGCATAATCGGCTGATCAGGAAAGTGACCGTTAAAAAATGGCTCGTTGATCGTTACATTTTTGAATCCGGTGAGTGACTTGCCCGATTCAAACTGTGTAACGCGATCAATCAGTAAAAAAGGATAGCGATGCGCAAGAAAACGTCTTATTTCTGTCACATCCATAATGGTTTCATTAGTTTTTTCATTACTCTTTTCACTAACGGTTTTTGCTTTATTTGTCATTGTTTATATCCTGTTTTTTTGCACCTGTTTCTATAAACCTGATCTGCAATTATCAATCAGAAGCCAGGTTTTGATTGTTTCGATTCTGTTTTGCAATGTTTTGCAATTCTTTAAGCTGTTTTGCCATCTCGTCAAGATGACGAAAACGAGCGGCATTGCGTCGCCACTTTCTGTTTTCTTCAGCCGCAATACCCGATGAATACACGCCCGCTTCTTTTATAGAGCTAATGACCATGCTTTTCCCCGTGATAATCACATCGTCTGCTATCGCCAGATGACCCGCAATCCCCACTGCGCCACCAATCTGGCAACGCTTGCCAATGGTGGTACTGCCAGCGATTCCCACCGCTCCGGCAATAATCGTGTGATCGTCGATATGCACATTATGTGCAATCTGAATCTGGTTATCGAGCTTGACACCATTACCAATCAGCGTTGCTTCAAGAGCACCCCGGTCAATGCTGGTATTGGCGCCAATTTCAACATCATCGCCAATAATTACAGAGCCAACTTGATGTATTTTATACCAGCTTTTATCTGCCTGAAGCGCAAACCCGAAACCATCGGAGCCTATCACAGCGCCAGAGTGGATAATAACATTTTTGCCTATTTGAATATCCGGATAAATGCTGACATTGGCGTGCACAAGCGCACCCGCAGCAATCCGGGTATTTTCACCAATGACTGTGCCAGCCCCTATTTTACTGTTTGCACCTATCTCTACCCCTGAATCAATCACCACGTTCGCACCGATAGCTACATTTTCCCCTATGCTTGCATCAGCAGCAACTAGCGCACTCGGATGTCTGTTTGCCTGGGGTGCTTCTGGCGCGTGAAAAAGGTTAACAATTTTGGCAAAAGCAAGATACGGGTCATTATTAATCAGGGCATTCCCGGAGTAGTCAGCCGCCAGCTTTGGACTCAGTATGACAGCCGCAGCGTGCGTGGTTTCAAGCTGCTTTCTGTACTTTGGATTACTGAGAAAACTGATTTGTCCTTCTCTGGCATTCTGTAGCGTTGCCACACCACTAATCTGAAGCTGCTCATCACCTTGCACTTCGGAGCCGCTTATCTCAGCTAACTGTCTAAGGCTTTTCATTGCTTGTTTTTCTACTCTCTGCGGATCTGGGGACGGAGAAAATAAACCATCATTTTTGCCTGTATTTCCGGTTCAGGCTCTAATTTTCATTCTCAGACGGACTATCAGCGTCTGATGACCTGGCATTTTCAGTTTTGGCTTGCTCTGTAAGCAATTTATTTTTCAGGTACTCCAGAACAAGCGGGGTAATATCAACCCGTTTACTGGCTGAAATAAAATCCTGGATGACTATATCAATTTTCTGCTGTTTGCGCACATCATCAATCGCGCTAAATACTTCTTTTTGAACATCATCCAGTGCCGCATCTCTGGCAAAACGCAACTCTTCCCTGAAATCCTGCAGGGATCTGGTGCGCGAGCGCTTGCGTGCACGCAGCTCCCGCTCTTTTTGTCTTTTCTCATCGGGACTGATCGTTTTTGCTGCGATTCGTTCTTTTAGTTCAGCCTCGAGTGAGCTGATGATCTCAAGTTCTTCTGCCAGTTTTTTCTCCTGCGGCAGAAATTTTTCTTTTAGTCTGTTGCTTGCCAACTCGGATTGAGGCGCGTTTTCCATTAAGAAAACAACATTAACCACACCGACTGAAACTGCTTTTTTCTCCAGAGACAAAACTGGCTGCGACACAAGAAGCAAAGCCAAAAGCGCAGCAGGAAAAGCATTTCTGAAGATTTTACTGATTTTATCCATAAGATTACGAGTGTTTAACTTGAATCATTTCTGCAAGGCAGAATCACACAATAACCAGATTATCCCTGTGAATAAGCTCTACCTCACCTGTATAACCTAATATACCAGCAATTTGGGAACTTGGTGTTTTATAAATTTT
>JALVDQ010000225.1 GCA_027008885.1 Thiotrichaceae bacterium
AGATTAAAAAGTATCTGCTTTTTCAAATATGCGGATTTACCTGAAAATAGAGCAACGTTTCATACGCAATAAAAGCCATAAACAGAATTATCCCCTTGTATCTGTTTATTTTTTGCCGACTCTTTTTAAAGCAGCCAAAACTAAATACTAATAAAAGAATTGTCAAACCTACCATAATAGGCATATCTCTGTTAAGTACCCCTTCTGGTACTTTCAAAGGTTCTATGATTCCGGGTATTGCAAGAACTGCCAGGGTGTTGAAGAGGTTTGAGCCAACGATATTTCCAACGGCGAGATCTGTTTCTCCCTTGCGCGCACTGCTTATTGTCGCTGCCAGTTCTGGCAAACTGGTGCCAATGGCAACTATTGTCAGACCAATGATCAAATCACTGACTCCCAGTTGGCTTGCAACATTTGAAGCTCCCCATACCAGTATTTTTGAACTTGCAAGCAGAACAACAAGCCCTGTTATTGTCCAGATAACAGATTTCTGGATGGATAGTTTTTCAGGCAGTTCTTCGATCGTATTGTCAATTAATGGATCATGTGAATCGGGTTCTTTTTTTACAGAAATAATCATCCAGCTCAAAATAAAAGCCAAAGCTGCTAAAAGAATCAGGGCATCAATGCGTGAAAAATAATTGTCATACATCAATATCCAGGATAACACAGCCGTAACGAGAACCAGTGGTAATTCTTTTTTTAGAAGTTGGGAATGTACTGGCAATACATAAAAGATAGCGGTCAAGCCAAGCACAAGGGTTATATTGGTAATATTGGAGCCCAGTGCATTACCTATGCCCAGTGCCGGATTTCCCTGGAGTGCGGCGGTTGCGGAAACCAGCATTTCGGGTGCAGACGTTCCCAGACCGATGATTAGCATACCGATAATCAGAGGTGAGACACCAATGTTTCTAGCAATGCTGGAGGCTCCATCGACAAAAAGATCAGAACTCCATATGAGTAAAATTAAACCTAAAATAATAGCCAGAAAAAAAGTGAACATACCAGTCTACAAAATTTAAAAAACGTGGGATTATACAGAAATCTGGTTTAGATTTCTTAATACAATTGCTTAGATACTATCCCTTTAAGATGAATGGCTCCGGAGGAATAATAAACCGTCTAATTATTACGCACGCAGTATTTTTGCTTTTCGGGGCAGATGAAAGACAGGCAAGAGTGGCGGGTTTAATTTAGGAGTCTGTCCGAGAACTATCTCTATAAAAATACAACTACTACATATAGTGCTTTTTTAAGTAGAAGACCGCTATATATTGATTGGAATTTTGAAAAACTTAGTTCTCAGACAGGCTTCTAGCGCCATTACCTTACTCTCTGCCGCGCATTAGAAATTCCTGATATTCCTGGAGTTTTTCCCATTCTCCATTGTACGCCATTTCTGCCTGTATTGGCCAGGTTTCAGGTTCATGCATACGAAACTGGGGACCTGCGTTATTAAGTAAAGATTTTAAACTTTCCCGATTACTTTGCATCAGATCCTTGAAGCTTACTATATTTGCAGAATTCAAGACTTCTTCTATCTTGGGACCAATTCCCTCGATTTTTTTCAGGTCATCCTTGTCCTTGTTCTTGTCCTGATCTTTATCCTTGTCTTGCGGTTGATCTTTTTCGCTAATATTTTTGTGCTGGGTTTCACTGTGAGCAAGTTCCTTTTGATAGGATTTTAATTTACCCCATTCGCCACGGGATGCCATTCCTGCCTGATAAATCCAGGATTCTGAATTGCCAGATTTATCTTTGCCGGTGTCTTTATTCAGGATTTTTTGCAGTTGTTTGGGGTCAAGTTTATGTAATTTTTCAAACGTGTCTATTCCTTCACTCTGCAACAGCTTTTCAATTTCAGGATTGATGCCCTCGATAATAGTGAGATCGTCGGGTTTGTGTTCTTTGGAATGTGTTTGTTTTTCCCGGGTATTTTCCAGGCTGTCAGCTAAACCAGCTTTTAAGATATTGTTTTCATCTGCCTTGTAATTTTTGTATGCTTCGGATTTGCTACTTTCCTGGTTATTTGTGTCATGGCTAGAGCCGTGGAGATTATTTCTGTTTTTTCTCTTCAGGATACTACTGGTTTTATTCACAGTCGCTGCCAGGTTTTCAGTATCTATATTGATATCATCCATATAGTCCTGATAGGTTGAGAGTTCGTCCCATTGACCTTTATCTGCCATATTAGCCTGATGTGACCAGGTTGCCGTTTGATTATTTCTGAGGCGATGATCGGCATCACTCAAGTATTCTTTTAAAGTCTCCGCATCAACTTTTCTTAATTGTTTATAGGTGTATATACCTTTTTCATTGAGTATTTTTTCAATCTGCGAATTTATCCCCTTAATTTTTTGCAGGTTATCTATGTGATTATTTTGTGGTTTTGCCAAGTTTTGCTTTTTGGGAAGCGTGTTTTTTATGGATTGCTCAATAAAATCCTGATATTCAGAAAGTTTTCTCCAATCCGCTTTGGCAGCCAGGGCAGCCTGATGCGACCAGGTTTTGGCAGTCTGTTTGGTTACCCGGCTTGCTGTGGAAGTATTTAGAAATGCTTTTAATGACTCTTTTTTTATGTCTCGCAAGTCAGAGTATGTATTAATACCCCGTTTCCGTAATTCAGATTCTATCTTTGGAGTAATTCCCTTGATGATTGTAAAATCAGCTATTCTGCCTGTTTTTGCTGTGGTTTTATTTTCAGCTTTCTGATGGTTCTGCTCTGTATCTGTCGAGGAAGAAATATTTTTTGATAATTCCTGCTTATCTTGCGTGCTCCGAAAAGTCGAGATGTTCCTGTCTTGATGCTCTCCCGGGTCATAAAAGACTTCATGGGTGCTGCCTGAAGTAGAGCCTTTGTAAAAAAAACTCCTTAAAAGCCAACATAACAGGCAGCCCAGGAGAAATGCTCCTGTCAGCATTATGAGAATTTCTGCACTTGCATCAAGGTGATTGTAGGTTTGCATTACATCGTTTTTAAACATGCTTAAATACTTCCTTTATTTACCTGTCTTTGGTGTTTCTATTTTTGTTGTTAAGGTAGGGGCTTATTTCTACCCGTCTGTTTTTCCAACGTCCTTTTTTGGTTTTGTTACTTGCAATAGGCTGGCTTTCGCCTTTGGACACAAGCTCAATTTGCTTAATATTGGCGCCTTTCTGGATTAAAAATTCCCTAATCGCAACCACACGTTTAAAGCCCAAAGCCAGGTTCATCCGTTTTGAACCAATATTGTCAGTATGACCTGTGAGCAAAATAATATTTTTGGGGTCTTTTTTCATCCAGCTAACGACTTTTGCAATATAGTCTGCGGCATTTTTTGTGAGTTTTGGATTTGCAGAGCGAAACGGAAAATAGATTCTGGCTGCCTGGATGCTGTTTTTTGATGGCTTGCCGAAGGTTTCGATTGTTATGGCGTTTTTATCATTTTTATCATTTTGTAAATTATTATTTGAGGCTATACCTTCCTTGCTGACTTTTCTGCCAATTTTCTTGCTTGCTTCTTTTTCCTTAAGTATTTGCTGTTCTTTAAAGTCACTAATGCCGTCACCATCAGAATCAACCAGAATTGGATTGGTTCCAATCTGTAATTCATACAATGTACTTAATTTGTCGTTGTCATCGTCACTATCATTTATATTCAGGATGCCATCGTGATCAGAATCCAGAGGCTTGTCTATGTTCTCTCCAATTTCTTCCTTGTCCTCAATTCCATCACCATCGGTATCGGGATTGGCAGGATTGCTACCAAGTTTTTCTTCAAGTGAATCGCTTAAACCATCGCTGTCAGAGTCGCTGTCATTGACTGTGTCAAGCGCATCAATAATGCCATCCAGATCCGAGTCCTGGGGTGAATTAATGTTTTTTCCGACTTCTTCAAGATCACCAATGCCGTCACCATCGGTATCAGGATTGGCAGGGTCGGTATTAATTAATGCTTCAACCTGATCGCTTAAGCCGTCATTATCCTGGTCGCTATTATTATCATTTGCGTCAAGCGCATCAATGATGCCATCATGGTCTGAATCTAAAGGTTTATCTATTGATTCACCAATTTCAATGGAATCAGATAGCCCGTCACCATCACTGTCTGCGAGCAAAAAGTTCGTTCCCAGTAGTATTTCTTCATGTGTCAGGATTCCATCATCATCATCATCGGTGTCTAATGCGTTGTTAATGCCGTCGCCATCAGTATCCACTGGTGTTTTGGGGTGTCTTCCAACCTCTTCAAAGTCGGAGAAACCATCCTGATCAGTGTCGGAAAGAAGAGGGTTGGTGCCAATTTTGGTTTCCATGATGGTCGTCAATCCATCATTGTCATCATCTGTATCCAGAGCGTTAATTTTTCCATCCCTGTCTGTATCCAGAGGTAGTGCCGGATTACTTCCTACTTCTTCGTTGTCAGGGATACCATCGTGGTCAGAATCGGCTTGTTGTGGATTGGTGCCCAGTTTCTCTTCTTCGCTGTCACTTAAGCCATCATTATCACTGTCGGTGACCTGTATGCCTTGTTTCGGGGTGATTTGCAGACCATCACAGGTATTTTTGATTATGCAACTGTAATACCACCAGCTGCCAGCAAACCATAAAATGGTTGCCAGAAGTGTGAGTACAAGTAGTAAATTTTGGGTGCTTTTCTTCATGAAAATATAGACCTTTAAGTTCCCCTCAATTTCCTTTAATTCCCCTCAAAGGATTTCAATGGATCAATGCCTGCATGTGGATTAAGTGAACTATGAGCGAGAATCGCTTTAAACAAGTAGCAGATTCTGATCAAGTTTGAATATTAGATGATGAAAGGTCAGATAATAGTGATGATTTTTTCTATTTTCTGAATTTATGGCTTTATTGGGCAAGCTATTGATTCATCACGAGTTAAGAGCCTGTTGTAAACTAAGTTTCAGATTTTGCGGGAGAAGCGCTGTTTTTGCTGGATTCTGACAGTAAATAGATCCAGTAACTCAAACCCATCGTCAATAATACTGAAGCTGCAAACGCATATAACCCATAATGCACATCAACTCTGGCAAGCACTCCAAGCTTGACTGAAACCAGCAGCAGGGCAACTACGAATACATCAAGCATAGACCATTTTCCTATGATTTCAATAATATGAAGCATTTTATCAAGAAAGGAGTTATTTGCATAATTGACGTTCAATATTAATACCAGACCACTTATTTTAATAATGGGAATACAGAGGCTAAAGAGCGCAATCACAGTGAACAGAAACCATTCCTTTTGACGGTATAATTCTTCAACCGTTGAGAAAAGAGAAACCGTATTTTCAAAAAAATACATCTTTTCAAGTGTCAGCAAAGGAGCTGTAATCCCTATAATAAGGCTGGCAAGAGAGACTAGCAGTAACAGATTTATGATAATTCCCTGTCGGGGAAATGTTTGAATTAGTGATCGCATAGTTTGGGCAGGTTTTTATTAAAGGATTTGCCTCATATTGGGAATTGTGCGTTCCCGAACAGGCTCCTGAAAGCAAAAAGGCAGAAAAAACACAACTTAAACTTGCCTCTCCAGCTTCTTTAGATAATGATTAAAGAATTTTTTTCAAGTAGCAAATAATCAAGAAAGGAAATCAATTGTGTTAGAAACATATCATCAGGAAGTTGAAGAACGTGCCAAACTGGGCATCCCCCCCAAACCCCTGTCTGCCAAACAGGTTGCCGAACTGGTTGAATTGCTTAAAAATCCCCAGCCCGGAACAGAGGACGAATTGCTCGATTTGCTTGCAAACCGGATACCAGCAGGAGTTGATGAAGCGGCATATGTAAAAGCTGGTTTTCTGGCAGCAATAGCAAAAGGTGAAGCGCAAAGCCCATTGATTGACCCTGTAAAAGCAATCGAATTATTGGGTACCATGCTGGGTGGTTATAATATCGAGCCTCTGATTCAGGCTTTGAAAGATGACAAACTTGCCCCCGGCGCAGTTAAAGCTCTTTCAAAGACTTTGCTGGTGTTTGATGCGTTTTATGATGTCAAGGAGCTTGCAGAAACAGGCAATCAATACGCAAAACAGGTAATGCAATCCTGGGCTGAGGCAGAATGGTTTACTTCACGTCCGAAGCTGGCTGACAAAATCACTGTCACCGTCTTTAAAGTGCCTGGTGAAACCAACACCGATGATCTTTCGCCTGCACCCGATGCCTGGTCGCGCCCTGATATTCCTTTACATGCCCTGGCAATGCTAAAAATGCCACGCCCCAACTTTACCGACAAGCCACTTGAAACCATCGAAGAGCTGAAGAAAAAAGGGTATCCAGTGGCTTATGTTGGCGATGTCGTCGGCACTGGTTCATCACGTAAATCTGCGACTAACTCCGTCTTGTGGCATATAGGAAATGATATTCCATATATACCCAACAAACGCGATGGAGGATACTGCTTCGGCAGCAAGATAGCGCCGATATTCTTTAATACCATGGAAGATGCGGGTGCCTTGCCGATTGAAATGGACGTTTCCAAAATGGAAATGGGGGATGTGATTGATGTGTATCCCTATGAGGGAGTGGTAAAACGTCATGGCACCGATGAAGTTATAGCGCGTTTTGAGCTGAATACACCAGTGCTGGTTGACGAAGTTCAGGCAGGGGGGCGAATCCCGCTAATTATTGGGCGGGGTCTAACCGCAAGAGCCCGAGAAGCCCTTGGTATGCCACTAATTGAACTGTTTGCGACACCCGTAGAGCCAGAAACTTCCAGCAAAGGCTATACTTTGGCGCAGAAGATGGTCGGCAAGGCATGTGGACTGCCGGGGGTGCGTCCGGGGCAGTATTGTGAACCCAAAATGACCACCGTCGGATCACAGGATACAACTGGTCCCATGACTCGTGATGAATTAAAAGACCTCGCCTGCCTGGGATTTTCTGCGGATCTGGTGATGCAGTCCTTCTGCCATACAGCCGCTTATCCACGCCCCATTGATATTGATACGCAACATACGCTTCCAGAATTTATTATGAATCGGGGTGGCGTATCACTGCGCGCAGGTGATGGCGTAATTCATTCCTGGCTAAACCGGATGCTACTGCCAGATACAGTTGGAACCGGCGGCGATTCGCACACACGTTTTCCCATAGGAATATCATTTCCGGCAGGTTCCGGTCTGGTTGCCTTTGCCGCAGCAACGGGGGTGATGCCGCTGGATATGCCCGAATCGGTACTTGTGCGTTTCACTGGAAACATGCAGCCAGGCATTACCCTGCGTGACCTGGTGAACGCCATTCCCTATGCCGCAATTCAAAAAGGCTTGCTCACGGTAGAAAAAGAAGGCAAGGTAAATGTTTATTCAGGCACAGTAATTGAGATTGAAGGCTTGCCTGATCTTAAAGTTGAACAGGCATTTGAACTCTCAGATTCTGCCGCAGAACGCTCTGCTGCAGCCTGTACCATCAAGCTTGACAAAGAACCCATTATTGAATACCTGAACTCCAATATTACCATGCTCAAATGGATGCTTTCCGAAGGCTATGGTGATGAGCGAACCATTGCGCGCCGTATCAAGGCAATGCAGGACTGGATTGACAATCCCGAATTGCTGGAAGCTGACAGCGATGCTGAATACGCTGAAGTGATTGAAATCAATATGGATCAAATCACAGAACCGCTTCTGGCGTGTCCTAATGACCCTGATGATGTCAAGCCACTGTCCGAAGTTGCTGGCGACAAGGTGGATGAAGTCTTTATTGGTTCCTGCATGACCAATATAGGTCACTTCCGTGCGGCTGGGAAATTACTTGATAAGGCAGGTAGCAGTGTTCCGACACGCATGTGGATAGTGCCACCCACAAAAATGGATGAACAGCAGTTAATGGAAGAGGGCTATTATAATATTTTTGGACGTGCCGGCGCGCGCACAGAAATGCCCGGCTGCTCACTTTGCATGGGGAATCAGGCAAGGGTTGCCGCGGGTTCAACGGTCGTCTCCACCTCAACCCGCAACTTCCCCAACCGTCTGGGTGATGGTGCCAATGTTTATCTGGCTTCAGCCGAATTGGCTTCGGTGGCGGCATTATTAGGTCGTCTGCCAACAGTTGAAGAATATCTGTCTTATGCAAGCGAACTGGATACCATGGCATCTGATGTCTATCGTTACCTGAACTTTAATGAAATTAAATCCTATCAGGATTCTGCCGAGAAAGCCGAAGTGCACTTGAAAGACATACCTGTTGTTGTTGCTTGAGGATAAGTACCCAAACAAAATTAATTTAACAAAATTTTGTATCCTGTTTTTTGATATTAAGGCTGCACCAACCCTACACAAAAATATGTAAAAACAGGGGGGGGATGGGTGTGTCAGAGGACAGAAGACAGAAGACAGAGGACAGAAGACAGAGGACAGAGGCAGTGCATATATATAGTTGTAGGGTTGGTGGAGTTTACGCAAGCATCCAGATTCGGTTGGTTTCGCATGGCTGCACCAACCTTACGCAAAAATATGTAAAAAACAGGGGGGATGGGTATTGATTAAAGAAGTTTCGCAAGTATGGGCTTTTTAGACCTGTTTAGCGTTTCCCAGTTTATTGCAATCGGTCTGATCTTTATCTGGACAGGCTTTGTCAGAACAGGGATAGGCTTTGGTGGTGCGGCACTGGGCTTGCCTTTATTGCTGCTGGTGGATGATGAACCACTAATCTTTTTACCGATTATTGGTTCACATCTACTCTTCTTCACCTTTCTGACACTTTTAAGCCGACGCCAAAACATCAACTGGGCAGTGGTTGGCAAGGTCATGGCGATTATCATCCTGCCAAAAATCGCGGGTCTGGTGGGGCTGTTTAATTTCCCTACGCACTGGGTTGTCATTGCGGTATTCAGCATAACCCTGTTTTATGGTTTGACCTGGCTGTTTAACTATCAGATACACAGCAAGTCAAAATTGCTTGATGTTTTTTTACTTGCACTGGGAGGCTATGTCAGTGGAACCTCACTGATCGGCGCACCCCTGATTGTAGCGGTGGTTTCCAAATATGTAAGCAAGGTGCAGTTACGCGAAACACTGTTTGTATTATGGATTATTCTGGTGATACTCAAAATGTCGGCTTTTGTTGTTTACAAGGTAGAGCTGCAATGGCAATTAAGCCTTGCCTTGCTGCCACTCGTCGCAATAGGACATTTTGCCGGATTAAAGGCACATGATTATCTGATGAAAACGGACAGCACAACCTTCCATCGTTTTTTGGGTGCTTCCCTGATTCTGGTTTCGGTTGCAGGATTAATCAAATACTTGTTGGAGTCTGGATAAGTACCCAAGCAAAATTGTTAGATTAATTTTGAGCGGGTACTTAGTTACCTACCGATACACAGTAGTTAAATTATTGGGAAAATAGATTATGGACAAGCTGTTTAAATCCATCCATCATGTCAGCCTGATTATTTCCAGTCTGGAAAAATCCAGCTGGTTTTATTGTGAGGTACTCGGGCTGGAAACAGACAAACAAAGACCGACTTTATCCAGCGAAGGGCTTTGGTTAAAAATAAATGAACAGCAGCAGCTACACCTGTTGCTTGTTGAGGATCCCTATAAACATGCAGAGCGTCCGGAACACCCTGGGCGAGACCGGCATTTGGCACTAAAAGTTACTGATTTGAGCAAGCTGGTAATGCGTCTGAACGAGCATAAAATCGCGTATACAATGAGCAAATCAGGAAGGCAGGCACTTTTTTGTCGTGATCCCGATAACAATGTACTGGAAATACAGGAATGAATGACGTAGTAACTAAAGTAGCAACAAAAAATAATGCAGAAGCGTTTGAAGCGGCATATCGGGGCAAATTCTATGGCGTTTTAAAATGGTCACAGCTTGATGAACTCTGGCAAAAACTTGAGCATCAAGATGACACAGGCTGGTATATCTACGCTGTTGGCGAAGAACCTCCTGCAGAAATCGTACAGGGCAAAGAGCTAAAAATGTTTATTGATAAACTGGATGTGTTACTTCGTCGGGAACATGATGAAGACTATTGCGGGATTGTTTATGCTAACGACCTGACAAACCCCAGCTTTATAAAAGTGTTTGACCCCAATAATATAGGCACTTCTTGTAGTGTCGGACAGGATGCCCCGCTACCAGGCTGGATTATTAGCAAAATACCGCCAATAGACCTGCCAGAGGCAATGAAGCCCAGTGCAAGTCGCAGACGTTGGTGGCAAAAGATATTTAAGTAGCTCCGCTTTTACAACATGTTACGGGCGCTACTTAATGGAGTGCTCAATGAAAATAATACTAACAATAATTCTCCTTCTGGTTGCTCTCGGTGGAGGTGCATACTACGCTCAAAACTCTGGTCTGTATGACTTTAGCGAACTCAAGCAATATATCCCGTCGCAGGTAAAAGAATACCTCAATATGGAAGATGAAGAGACGCTTGCGATTTCAGCAGATGATCTGGAAGAGGTTAATACACCAATGACTACGTCAACCCCGGCTCCCGCAACAATGCCCGCGCAGATGGCAGGACAGCAGCAACAACAAATAACAGATCAGGCAGCTGATACAAGCAGTGATTCTGTTAGTGATAACTCTTCAACAGACAATACCCCGTCAAATCATGCCGCAGAAAATAGCCTCGCAATAAATAAAACCCCGGCTTCATCTGAAATCAGTCATAACGACAGGGAAGCTCTTGTAAATAACGAAGAAAACACAAAAACAGCTGAAAAAAATAGCCAGGTAGCAGACACCCAGGCAACAGATGTTCAGGTATTAGACGCATCACCAGAAGAAATGGAAATGGTGAAAGAACTAAATAAAATTGAATCAAAAATTGCAAGTCTCGATAACGAGAACGAAGCTCTTCAGTTAAGGTATAGACAAATGATAAAAAAGAACAGAGAACTTGCCTTAAAAATCAGAGAAATTGATCATCAAAT
>JALVDQ010000226.1 GCA_027008885.1 Thiotrichaceae bacterium
CATTTAAGTAATTGATATTAAACAAATTAAAAAAAGAAGAAAGGTTATAATAAAGAATTTTGCTCTTTTTCGGAATTTGTAACTATATGAAATATATGCCTTTCTAGAAAAAACTCTAAGTTATTGATTTTATCTTGAAAATAGAAATTTATCTTAACAGTATGATTTTCATGGTAAAATTAATTATTAAAATTTAATTTTAAGGTGCAGAATGTAGGCTACACAAAAATATATAAAAAAAGGGGGGATGGGTAGCTATTATATCAATATAATTATTCGTCGCTATTTACTGATTCATGCTATATTTATACCTGAATTTCATAATCTGGAAAGGCTCTCAATTCAGCATATAAATCAAGGTATTGAAATATGACGGCATTACAAAAAGAAGACCTTCCTGCGTACACCTATGATGATATGCAACTCTGGAAAGGCGACTGGGAATTAATCGAAGGCATCCCCTATGCGATGTCACCAGCGCCTGTGAAAAATCACCAGATGCTGGTTGGATATATTTTTAGTGAAGTGACTGCTTCAACGGACAAATGCACTCACTGCGAAGTGCTTATCGACGAAGACTGGAAACTGAGTTCAAACACTGTCCTCAAGCCGGATGTTGCCGTTGTCTGTAATGATGATAATCCCAGCTACATTACCAAGACACCAGAAATCATTTTTGAGGTCTTAAGCCCTTCTACGGCTCAGCGTGATGAGGGTTTAAAGTTCAGGCTTTACGAAGAACAGGGGGTCAAATACTATATTCTGGTCTATCCTGACGATCTGGTTGCCAGGGTTTTTCAGCATAATGGAGCAAGATTCAAGCGTGTTGCTGAGTGCGATACCGAAAGCTTTGATTTTACCGACATCACCTGCCCCGCGAGCTTTAGCTTTGCGAATATCTTTAAACGCTTTAGAAAATCATAAATTCTCAGACAGACTCCCAATGCAAGTGCATAAATCGGCAAGCTGAGTAGTTACAAATATTTCTGAGTTTGTAAAGCCAGGCCAACACCTGCTTCAGCATAAATATTAAAAACAGTATCGACGCCACTTGCTAGCAACTCATTCTCTTCATCCTTGTAGAAAGATGTTGTGCAGATATATCCGCTATAACCCCGTTTTCGTGCAAGTTTGGCGGCGCTTTTATTGGTATCTACATTCGATGCGCACAAGATTATTCCCTTTAGCGTATGCTTGTTTATTTTAACTTGCGCCCAAAAATCCGAGCTGCTGATATCCGCATAATAAACATTTCGTCCCTTCTTCTGCTGTGATTTAACCACATCCATATCAAAGTCCAGACCTGTCACCCTGTTGCTTTTGCAGAGCTGCTCATACGCACCGCTACCAACGCGCCCCATGCCGCAAATCAGAAAATCAGTTTGAGTTAAATCTACTCTCTGATTTTCTGCTGAGGCTGATAACGAGGCGTGCTGAAACCGTTCCAATACAGACTGAAATCTGGAATACAGCTGATCGCTACGCTTGTTGATAGCTGATGAGATAATAAACGAAATGGCTATTAACACCGCCAAAACGACTAACCACTCTTTACTCAGCCAGCCTTGCGACACAGCGATAACAACCACAATAAGTCCAAACTCGCTATAATTTGCCAATGCCAGAGATGCCTTGCCAGCAGGAAAAATTCGTTCCCTGAATCTGGATAATATCCAGAAAAACACCCGCTTTTAAAGATTAATAGCAATAACAACAGGGAGACAGCTACAAGTATTGTAATATCAGGCAATCCAGACATCCCAATACTCAGAAAAAAGCCGATTAAAAACAACTCCTTAATGCTTAACAAGGCTTTTGATAACTCATCTGCCCTGGGTGTATTTGCCAGCATAACGCCAAAAACCAGGGCACCCAAATCTGCTTTCATATCAACAGCTTCAAATAATGCAGAACCACCCAGTGCCATACACAAACCAAACAATAACAACAACTCGCCGTGCCCTATTCTGGTTGATAATTTTATGATTAATGGACGCATTGCAAACAATAAAAAGATTAGCAGAATAGCCCAGACAGAAGGGACTTTTGCAGCTGATACGCCGATATATACAACAGCAAGCAAATCCTGAATTATCAGTATACCAATGGATATTTGCCCGAATCGGGAAAGAAACTCTCCCTGCTCATCCAGTGTTTTTACGACAAAAACAGTACTCGAAAAAGATAGCGCAAAGCTTATGAGCAATGAGTTTGTGACAGAAAGCTGACTGAACAAGGGGATATTGAATTGCTTTAGCATCAACAAAAAAGCACTTGCAACAAGGCAAAAAACAAGCATGTGTAAAAGAGTGCTGCCCCAGATTTCAACCTTGATCAACTCTTTTAACTTTAGTTTCAAACCAATGGTGAAAAGCAAAAGAGCAATCCCCAGATCCGCCATTTCATGCAGAAACTCTCCACCGCTAATCCCCAGATAATTGAATACAAAACCGGCAACCAAAAAACCCACGAGTGGCGGCTGCCCCATACTCCGGCTTAGCGCACCAAACAGAAAAGCAATCGTAATCCAGACGGGATCTCTATAATTTATTGATGAAAGAAGTGATTCCACTACAGTCTCTTAAATTAAATTCTCTAACAGGCTCTTTCAAGCGCCAGGTTTAATAGCAAGCAGATCAGTTCGCAAGCGGTGCATAACCAGTTCAGCTGTATTCCCGATTATTTTGCTCTTGATGCCCTGGCGCCCAACAGTACCCATAACTACCATCTGTACCTTGAGTTTATTCGCAATTGAAGGAATAACCTTTTCGGCGACACCAAGCCTGGTATGCAAAATATCTTTATCCAGATTTAATTCACTTGCCAGTTTGGCAAACAGGGCATGAGCCTTTTCAGTGCGTTTTTTCTTTATCTTCTTTTTGTTTAAAATATCAAGATCGACAAGAACAGTAGGCACAGAGATTGCGTAGCAACAATACAGTTTACCATTAAGCAACTCTGCAAGCTCCTGACCTTGTTTGATAATATTAAGATTCAGGGCATAGCTGTTTT
>JALVDQ010000227.1 GCA_027008885.1 Thiotrichaceae bacterium
TCTCTTGTTTTTTTATTTCTCTAAATGTAGTTTGCTTTAAAAGTTCAGTATACTCATCAAAAAGAATGTAAAAAGCACCGATAGAAGTTTTTGAAATATCTCTATAGTTATCTGATATCAGACTTGCCCAACCTTGATTTGAATGAAAACCAAATCGAATGTCTAGCCAGTACTGAAAATGTTGTAATATTTGTGCATCATCATCAAGCTCTGGTAACTCCATATCTATACGGGCTGACATATACACTACAACAACAAATTTAGGACACCCATAATTTAATCAGTATAATTATGGGTATCCTTTTTTTTGTTACAACGAATTGATATAAGGAAATATCAAACATGAAAATACTCAAACAATACACAAGCCTGCTACTACTGCTAGGTCTGGCATCCTGTGGCAATATTTAAAGAGACTTTATTGATTGTTGAACTGATTTCTCGTTCCCATGTTCCACGTGGGAATGCAGCCCAGACGCTCCAGCGTCCCGTTCGTAACGCAAAAATATATAAAAACAGGGGGGGATGGGTAGAGGTTTAAAATAATAGCTAAAAAGACTGGCTGGTTTTGATAACGAAATACACAGAATCTGCCTTTTTACGATCCAGCAATGGAAATGCCAAATCCAGATGTAGTGTTTTGGATGAGCTGGAACGGGTCGGAATCATGCGTAGACCAATCCCCACATCTGCCAGAATCCTTGCTTTTTTGCCATTGCCCCAGGCTGTTCCCGCATCGGCAAACATTACTGCGCCAAATTTGGCTAGATGCAAAGGATACCAGTCAAAATGGAAGCGTTTTTCTGCTTGTAGCAGGGCAAGTTTATTGCCTGTTTGAAATGCTCTGGGATAGCCTCGTAGCCCTGTATCACCGCCCAGCAAAAATTGTTCTTCCGGCTTTTGATTATTGGAGAAATGAAAGCTGGCGGCAAAACGCAGGTCATTTCCTTTAAGGTTAAAATGATCTAATTCTCCCTTAATTGAGACAGTTTCACCCTGCAAGTAACCCTTTCCCAGATAGCTGCTTGCATCCAGTGTGATAAATCCCAATTTATTTTTACTTATTTCAATGCCGTTGGAATAACGACCCATAAGCCTTATCTGGTTGCTATCTGAAGCAAAACCCTTTAACAGCAAGCCCGCACCCAGGGTGATACGTTTGCCGAGTGAAATATCCTCAATCTTGCCCATGGTTTTAAAATTGGTTTTTTCGATATAGTTTTCTTCAAGCTTGGTCAATTCAACCCACGGGTAGGATTCACGAATACGATGAGGCAGGTTAGCAATGGCTTTGTCTGCTTTTAGATAGTCCGTTTTGTCTGCTGTCCAACCGACTTTAAAGCGTGTTACAGAGTTTTCCTTTCTGTGGGCAGACCAGCCATAAAATACCGAGTATTTATTCTCCCGGATGGTAATCACATTCTGTTTTTCAGTCGCTTCATACAGTGTATTTTCCTGACGAAGATTATGCGCGCTGATACCCCAGGATTTTTTACTGTCCAGTTCATAAAATGGCAAACTTAAATCAAGATCATAGCCCTTGCCATCGGAGTTGTCCTGATAACCAAGCAGCAGTGTTTTGCGTGTACCAAGTAGCTGATAGTCTTCAAAAGACAAAAATTTGCTGCTTCGTTCAACCCCTTTTTTATAATTGAGAGACAAGCTTTTTCCCAGCCCAAAAAGATTATGCTCCTTGATGGCAATGCCTGAGCGGTTATTTCCTCCAGAGCGGGAAAAAGACAGGCTCGGCGTTAAACTCCAGTTATCACGAGTGCTGACTTCAATTGTTACCTGATTACCGCAGACTTCAAGCGGACGTACCTCTGCACTCTTTATATAGCGTCTTGAACGAAGTTTTCTTTCTGTTTCGGATAATTTGCGAAACTGAAACGGATCGCCACTGACAAAAAGTAACTGCTTGCGTATCACATAAGGTTTGGTTTGCAGATGTAATTTATTTACAAGTTTATGAGCGATTGTTTTTTCTTTGGGATTGTCAAGATCAAAAACATCGTTTGTATTAACAATAATTTTACCGATCTTGAGATTTGTTTTATCCTGGTAATCCGTTTTCCAGGGCAGGCATTCTGCCGCTTGCAAGGCAGTTGCCTGTAGCCAGAAAAAGGGAATTATAAATACTGCTAATTTCATAAAATGTAATCCTGAATCAGTCCCGCATTGAGTTACGAAACACAGGTTTTTATCATACAAACAATCCCGTGTTTTGTGCCTCAACACAGCCTGTGAAGCCAGAAAACTTCTATTGCGCATAGGTTAGCCGTGATTAAAAGATGCGATCTTCGCGATATTTTCGTGCAGAACCTTCAAACCAGCTAAATAATACATTTCCCATTAGAATCGCCAGACCAATCAGCAACCCTCCTGTTCCAATATATGTGAGTGTTTCTGTAATAATATGATGATGCGCGGCATCACGTCCCAGCGAAGGTGCCAGAAAAAAGGTGGTAAACCATGCAAGTGGATACAATGCTATTAAGCTAATCAATGTAGATGTTATTTTCTTCATTTTTTCACTCAGACTTGAAAAAAGTACAAGCATGATAAGTCCCAGGGAGAAAGCAGAGATGCCCGTAGCGTGAAAATGAGCGCGCTGGGCATAGCGCCATATTTTAGAAGCACTTTTTTCATCATGTAATCCGGGATGTGATGCGATACCCTGAGCGATATAGTCTTTAAATGAGTCTTCTGCAACTCCAAACAGAATACCCATGCTAATGCCAAAGAAAAGAAGTAAAAGAGTGATTGAGACACCTGTTCTGACAGGGTTTAGGTTTATTGTGTTCATAGTCGATATTTCCCTGGGGATGAGGAAACAGTTATTCCTCTCCCCTGTTAGGTTATTGATATATAAAAATTATAATTAATGGTGTTGACAGATCATCTGCAAACTTTATTTCGATAAACGATTAATAAAAGTGAACCTTTAAATTAGTCGTTGTTGCCGTGACCATCGCCGTTGCCGTGACCATCGCCGTTGCCATGTCCATCG
>JALVDQ010000228.1 GCA_027008885.1 Thiotrichaceae bacterium
CCCACCACTGTTGCAATCATATTAAAAGCAGATCAATCTCGTTGGAGAGTACCTTACTACTGGATTAATCTCGAAGGTGTTGACGTGAGACTGAGAAATAATGCAAAGAAAGGCATTGATAGAAACACATTAGCAATTGGTGATATTGTAGGCTTTCGTTCCCGTGAAGGACATGAAGTATATGGTGAAGTTATTCGCTTAAATCCAAAAACAGTCACAGTAGAAACTGAACACGGAAACTGGCGTGTTGCTTATAGTTTACTATTTCCTGTTATAGATTCATCAGTTATCAATGCCAACTATATTACTAAAAGTTAGAGCGTCGCCTATCGGGTAAAGACTGAGCTCTATTATCCGTAAGCACTATCGCTGACAACTCAGAATGCAAAAGCCTGTTTAAAAAGCATCAATAAAGGGGGAGGGTGTACAGGGTGGCAATACCGTTGAATTAAGTCGCAAGTTGTTGGTTCATCATTATAATTTGTCTTGATCAGTCAGTCATTGCGGTGAAGACGCGCGTCAGTCCAACCTACCAATCTGTTTTCATGGCATAGTTATTTCCTCCTATGCCGATTTTATAATGTGTAAACTATGTCTCCGGTTTGTACATACCACTTCCTTTCGTTCTTGTGGATAAGCCATTAGTTTATTCCTACCCGCCCCACTTGTTTATGAAATTTTAAGGTGACAACTATCCTGACATAGGGGGAATATTGGAGATTAAAAATCATTTTCAGCTTTATTTCAGCATTCGCTTATATACTCGTATCACGACAACATAATATTCCAAGTGAATGAAGGAACAAATAATAAAAATGAAATACTCTATCTTATCCGTAATAATGTCTACCACACTACTTGCCTGTGGTGCTTCTTCAGCTCAAGGTAATTATGGGGGTTATCAAGCGACAGCTAATCAGCACTTGAATACATCTGAAGCGAAAACGTTAACCTATATGAAAGAAGAAGAAAAAATAGCGCGAGATATTTACGTCACATTTTATCAACAATGGAATAATCGTGTATTTGACAAGATTTCAGGATCAGAACAACGTCATATGAATGCACTCGCTCAACAGCTTGTAATGAATAATTTACCTGATCCAGATACCAATGATGCTGTTGGTGTGTTTAGCAATCCAAAACTGGCTAGCCTTTACAATAGTTTGATTAACAAAGGTCAAGGCTCAGAATTACAGGCGCTTCAAGTCGCGGCTTATGTGGAAGAACTCGATATTCGTGATTTGGAAAAGGTGATTGCAGAATCCAGTAGTTCACAACTAAACCAGACCTATAAAAATCTACTACGCGGCTCACATAACCACTTACGTGCATTTGTTAGGCAAATAACAAGCTATTTTAATATTACTTACAACGCTCAATTGTTACCTCAAAGTCAGGTTGATTCTATCTTGAATAGCAATCATGAACGAGGAAACCATGGCAATGGAATGGGTAACGGCAAACATGATGGTATGGGACGTGGCATGGCATGGGGTTTATTATAACGCGTGGATAAATATTCTTATTACTTCAGGCTGAGCAATGATTAAAAAATTTTTTAAAAGCTTTATCTTTCTTCCTCTAATATTAGGTGCTGCTATCTTCCTTGTGGTCAATAAAGTTAAAACAAAACCACCTGTTGAACATGAGGCACTTGGCTATCCTGTTAAAGCTGTTGAAGTGATTACGCTTAAGAAAATTCCTTTTCGTGCCAGAGCTTTAGCCTTTGGCTATGTAGAGCCTGCTACGGTGCTAAAAGCCAAGTCTGAAGTGAGTGGCAAGGTGAGCTATATCCACCCCAAATTAAAAAAGGGGGCTAGCCTAAAAAAGGGCACGGTAGTATTACGCATCGAACCAACCACTTATAAACTTACCTTGAATCAAAGTCAGGCAGGCTTGGCTGGAAGTCAATCAAGCCTGGCACAACTTGATGCAGAAGAAAAAAGCACCAAACGTTCTTTAAATATTGCCCAAAAAAATCTGAATGTCGGCATGAAAGAATTAAACCGCATCAAGTCACTCTGGAATAAACGCTTAATCGCGCGTTCTACCTTAGATAAAGAAGAACAAAAAGTTCTAACCTTGCGCCAGCAGGTACAAGATATTCAGGGCAAGCTGTCTAGTTATAAAAGCCGCAGAGCGGCAACGCTGGCTCAAATAAAGCAATCTAAAACACAGGTTAGTCAAAGCAAGGTGAAGCTGGGTAAAACATCGGTACGCCTGCCATTTGATGCACGCATTGGCACAGTCATGGTCGATAAAGGTGAGTTTGTTCCTGCTGGTGGCTTATTGTTTGAGGCGTTAGGCGTGCAAGCCGTCGAAATCAATGCACAATTGCCCACCAAACAGTTTCGCCCTTTGGTCACGGGTCTTGCTTCTAAAAACGGCAAACGTAAAATTAATCTGAAAAGCCCTGAAAGTGTGCAAGCCGCATTGAGCAATATGCATCTGGAAGCGCGGGTGCGCCTTGTAGGCGATTCTAGCGAAGATGCAATTTGGGATGGCAAACTGGTTCGTATGAGTGAATCAGTTGACCCAACCCGTGACACATTAGGGCTGGTTATTGCAGTGAACAAACCTTATGAAGGCATAATCCCGGGGAAACGTCCGCCTTTACTCAAAGGCATGTATACCTCGGTTGAGCTGCTAACACCTGCCCAACCAACGCTGGTTTTACCCAGAAAAGCCGTACATCAAGGCAGAGTTTATATTGCCAATGAGGACAATACACTGGATATCAAACCCGTCCATGTGCTTTTCCAAGAAGGCAATATGCTGGTTTTGGATAGCAGCAAAGATAGCCAACTGATTGGCAAAAAAATCATTATTAGTGATGTAATACCAGTGATGCAGGGAATGCCACTTAAACTCATTGAAGCCACCGACTACCAAGCACATCTGAAAAAACAGGCTTTAGGTGAAATAGATGGGGCTGGCAGCAAATGATCAATTATTTTATTAAACACCCTACGGCGGGGAATATTTTGATGATGGCAATTATTGCC
>JALVDQ010000229.1 GCA_027008885.1 Thiotrichaceae bacterium
GATAGCATAATCCAACAAGTGCCACGATCCTGTCAGGTTACGCTCAGGCTAACTCGACCCACGCAGCTCTCTGTCTTCTGTCCTCAGTCCTCTGTCTTCTGTAAACCCATCCCCCCCTGTTTTTGATACTTTTTTGATTTCAGCTTATAGCAGACTTGCCGGTATTTTAATGGATGCCTGGCGAATTACAGGACGACCACTTATCCTCGACTTGATTGCCTGTGCCAGTTGATGTACTGCCATGGCGTAATGGCTGCTGTGGTTATAGCGGGTGATAACATAAAAGTTTTTGCCGCCCAGCCAGAGTTCATCACCATCATAGGTATTCAGTTTTATCAGGCTGGCTTTGCCGGAGAGATTGCCCAGATTACTCGCAACAATGCCTTTGTTTCTCAAGCGTGACAGACTATGTTTGCTTTTAAAGCCTGTTTTCAGGGTTCTGTATCTTCTGCTGGAAGCCATGGCTGGAACAGCGACCGTCCCGCCTCTGCGCCAGCCGTGCTTGTTAAAGTAGTTGGCGACACTGCCGATTGCGTCCTGTGGTGTCCACAAGTTCACTGCGCCATTTCTGTCAAAGTCAACACCATAGCGCTTAATATTACTTGGCATAAACTGGCACAAGCCCAAAGCACCCGCGTATGATGCCTTTGGACGCAATGGATCAAGCCTTGCCTGACGAGTCATCAGCAGATAGCTTTCCAGCTCTTTCTGGAAATATTTTCCACGCCGTGGGTTATTAAAACTCATTGCCGCCAAAGCGTCTATTGCCCTGTTCTTTCCAACATTTTCGCCATAACGGGTTTCTACGCCGATAATACCCAGGATGTATTCCTGTGGAACGCCGTAACGATCTTCTGCGCGTTGCAAGGCAACGCGATTGGCACGCCAGAACTGCACTCCTTTATTTATGGTTTTATTGGTAAGAAAGTTATTGCGATAACGTGTCCAGCGACCGGCACGACTTCTTTTTCTGGAGCTCTTTCTGCCGTAGGCATCTGCATAAGCCATACGTTCCAGAAACGGGGTTAATTTAGCATTTGAAAAAAGATAGTTGAGATAGCCGCGATCAAAACCATGTCGGGCTGACATCATGTTGATAAATGCGATTGCCTGCGGGTTTCCTGCATAGTCACCGCGCAAAGAGGCGTAACGTATGACTCTGCCTGGCGCAGCATAATGAGAAGCGCTATGCCGTGATGCAGTATAGTTTCGTTTTTTTACAATTCTTCTAACCGGTGTCGCTCTTTTGGCTGCGATGCGACGTTTTGCCATATAACGGCGTCTTGCCAGTTCTTTTTGTTTTTTTATTTTGGCTAGCTGACGCTTCTTTGCTGCCACTGCTGCTCTCTGACGGTCTTGCTCCTGTAATTCCTGGGCAAGTTTTGTTAGTGCCTGTTCCTGATTTTTGGTGTCAACCCTGGATTTAACCACCTGATGTTTTTTCACAGGCTTTTTGGTATTCGGCTTTTGTGGTTTCGCCGAACTGCAAGCAACCAGATTAACAGCAATAGCGATGCAAAAAATATTGATTAGTATATGGCTTTTTTTCATTTCTTCCCCTTAGAACTCAGAATTTTCATCCGGAATATCATAGGGGTTGATTCTACACAAGTAAAATAAATGCCAGCTTAATGAGCTGAAGCATTTCAAAAACAGCATAGAAACACTGGTTCCAGTCATCAGTTTAAGTAACGCAGAGAGTCGCAGAGTTTTTCGCAGAGAACCACGGAGTTTAACATTATAAAAGTATCAAACAAAACGAAGGATAGTGTGCAAACGAAGGATAGTGTGCAAACGAAGGAGGTGTAAATTGTTTTCCTCCTTTATAATCTCTGCGGTTCTCTGCGAATATCTCTGTGTTTCTCTGCGTAACAATAGATTTGAACTCCGAAACTTGAGTTATTTATTATCAAACACTCCCCAGTCTGAGAAATCTGCCATATTACCCGCTTCTTCTGCGATTGGCGGGAACTGGTTTACAATAGCATCCGAGACAGTTACCGGATCGGGCGTGCTAATATAAGGGAAACGCCAGCCACCCGGCATTCTGCCCAGATCACGCGGACCACCCATTGCAGTATCCCAGGCTTCATCAGTAAAGTCAGTGTAGAAATCAGGCCAAATATTTCTTTCTGTTCCCCATGCTTTTTTACGCTTTTTCTTGCTTTGCTTGAAAAATGGCATGTTTCCATTTCTGTTGTTTCCAAACATATTATTCATTGGGTTGCCATACATGGGATTAGTGGGCATTCCAAAGAATGGCATATTACTACCACTCGAGAAGGGGAAAAAATTATTATTTAAGCCGTTACTGAATGGCATCATATTGTTAGAAAACGGGAAACGGGCATTCTGTCGTCTGTATGGGTAAGTAGGGTATTGTTTGTATCTCCTTGAATTTGGATAAGCCTGCCTGGAATACGCCTTTCCTGGATAAGCTTGTCCGGGCATCATGGTTCCTGGCGTAGCACTTGGCACAGTTCTGGGCATAGCTCTTGGCATAGTTCTGGGCAGTACCTGCTGAGGATAACGTCCATAAGATCCATACGCAGGTCGTGGCACACTGTGACTTGCAGAATATTGCTGCTGTGAATTTGAACGGTTAAACTGGTAAACAGGTGCTTGTCGAGACCCGTTTATATTTGTTTGCGATGATTTTTGGGGTGGGAAGACATAAGTATTTTTTGCCGGAGAATCTATCGAATCAAGCGCATTGGCGGGTGGAAAAACAAGCCCGCTGACATCCGCTGCAGTTGCGATAGCGGGACTCACCGTAGCCACAATTGCAAGCAATGGCAAAAGCTGTTTTGTGAATTTTTTCATAACTAATTTCCTAAGTTGTAGCGAACTATTGTGCTCGCTTCGCATATATTAGCATACCCTAATATACTTTGCATTATAAAACTGCCCTCAGGGCGACAAATAATACATCTGTCATTATTACGTCCCCTGCCCCCTGCCCCCCTGCCCCCCTGTCTT
>JALVDQ010000230.1 GCA_027008885.1 Thiotrichaceae bacterium
AGGCAAATACCCTGTTCCACTTTTCAAACACAGTAATATTGGCAATGAAGCGATGGATAGCATTTCCAATAAACGTGGAAAAATGCTGCTTGATGATGGCATACAGTTGAAACAGCAAAGAAGTATGAAAATCTTGATGCGCTGGATGATAAAAAACTTTCCCGAATTAAAAACAATGGCGGAAAAAAGCTATGCATGCCCGCTTGATGCAGACAAGCAACCGGTTCATATTATTGTCGGCGCTGCCCACGAAATAAAGTCACCGCAACAGGAAAAAACACATCAACACCTGCAAAAGTTGATCTACTTTAGCGCTTCTTTCCTGTTTGTTATGACCGCAGTTGCCGTTTACGCAAAGAACCCCGCGCGGATCTATTATGCTCTGCAATCACTACTGGCACTTGCGACCGTGATTTCGCTGACAGCGCTGGTAGTGCTTGGCGCAATCAACAAACTGCGTAGCGTGCTGATCTGGTTTATTTTAAAAACCATACTGCTTGGGCTGTTGCTATTGTTTTATTTTTATTTTTTTCCAAACAATGCATTGCATGGCAGACTCGCGGCGACTGTGGCAATCTCGCCCTTGATACTGCTATTGCTGTTTAATACCAGCTATCTGCTAATATATACACTACGCAAGAGTCTCGCATCGCTGGACAAAAAATACCACATCACATATGTATTAATGCGCCCACTGCGGCGCTACCGCAAGAATTTTATGCGCCTGCTGGAACTGCGCTGGTTCTTCGCCGCCGGCAGCTTTGCAATTCTGGCGGTGGCAAACCTCTACCTGCTATTACCTTCACTGGATTTTATTGTGCGCTAGGCTGTCCAAGAACTGGGATTGAAACGAAAATTTCAGAATTGTTATAAGGTGAGTTTATCAAGAGAGGCGAATAGTGCACTTCATAGTGAACTAAATCAATGCATCCAGTTTTACATTGCTCATTCAAAGCTATCAATAAAATCACGCGGTGATAGTATTTTAATATCAATATACTTTTTAAGATCTTTTAGATGCTGATCACCAGAAACTATTATTTTGCAATCAAGTGCCACGGCACATTCCAAAAACTTGTCATCATCTGGATCATCAATCACCACGTTTAAATCAGGCGTGTTCGACGTAAAAACAGCATTATAGGATTCTGCAAACAAGCGCGTGAGTGAATTAATTTCCTCTTTATCCTTTAAACCCAACCTATTCAACACCAAAAGATATTCTTCAATAATATCTTGAGATAAACACAAAGTAATATCACCCTGTTTCCAAAGATCAATTATTTGCTTAGGAATACCACCAAAAAAAGAAGAAACGAATACATTCGTATCTATAACAACTTTCAAGGCTTATTATTCTCGACGCGAACCTGTTTAATCGCTTTATCAATATCAACCTGGGAAGCACCCGCTTGCACTAACGATTCTCCAATATTAGCCCAAAGTGTGTCAATATATGCACCCACATCCCTTTCTTTTGCATAGCGTTGCAAAAGCTCTCTAACCACCTGACTCAAGTTTTTACCCTCAGCTTTAGCTAAATGATTGACCTTATCTTTTAAGTCATCATCAAGCCGGATAATCATTTGTACAGACATAATAACCACCAAAATATATATAACTTGTTATTACATTATAGCAAGTTTTTCATTTTGAAAACAAATTCATTCAATACTTGATAATCAAACTGTCGCGTAAAAGCCTTTATCACCACGAAGCAACACGAAGATTAAAACCTCCTTGTTTTTATTATTTCATTCTCTGTGCGCTCTGCGGTAAAAAACAGATAATCAATGCATCAATGATTCGATGTTAGCCCCAAGTTCCGCAGCAATTTTGCGGGTAGCTGTTGTTGAGACTGCACCATTGATCAGGGTATCACCACGGAAACCGAACAGGTAGCGCATAATCAGTATACCGTCGGTGAGTGGTTTTATTTCACCATCGCCGTCGATGTCGAGCGCCAATGATACGGCTGTCGCCTGTGTGTTGTGGCATAGTTTTCCCCCTTGTTATTAACTGTATTGCACCGACCCTACAACTGTCCTCTGCCACCCATCCCCCCTGTTTTTAATACTTTTTTGTATTTGTATTGGAAGAAGCACAAAATATATAAAAAACAGGGGGGATGGGTGACATGGTTAGATGCTTTGAATGCTTATTAAAACAGGGCTTTTGCCATTATAATGGCGTCTTCCCTGCCCTGGTCTGCGGGGTAATATGCCTTGCGACAGGCGATTTCATTATAACCTGCGCTGCTATACAAGTTCAGTCCTGTTTGATTTGATACCCTGACTTCAAGAAAGCAGTTTTCTGCCTGGTGTTGTTTTGCTATCCATTCTGCTTCCTGTAGAAGTTTGCGTCCCCAGCCGTTTCCCTGTAGCTCTGGGTGCACACAGATATTCAGCAGGTGTGCTTCACCGACAGCAATCGAAAGCACGATATAGCCACTCACGCTGTTATTCTGTTCAAATATCCAGCTAGAATACTGGGGGTGCTTTAGGCAATCCAGAAAGTTTTGTTGAGACCAGGGATACGGGTAGGCAAGCCGTTCAATCCGCATGACATCGCTTAAGTCATCTACTTTCATTTTTCTCAGATATTTCAGGCGACGCTTTGCTGGCATTTTTTGGTATTTCCTGACATTAATGCTTGGAGTCTCTGCAAACTTGCATTGCCAGTTTTAGATCGTCCCATGCCTTGCGTTTGTCTATTGGCTTGCTAAGCAAATAGCTTGGATAATAGGTCACGACAAGTGGAACCTGTGATTCTGGCAGTGAGTGTACCCGTCCGCGCAAACGTGCCAGTGGTTCCTTGCTGTTTAACAGATTTTGAGCGGCTATCTGCCCGACAAGCAAGACGATTCCGGGGTTTACCTGCTGAATTTTCTGTAGCAGGATTTGCCTCAGTTGCCCTGTCTCGGCTGTGTCAGAGCTATTTGTCGTTTGCAGCGGAAATTTCAGGATATTTACC
>JALVDQ010000231.1 GCA_027008885.1 Thiotrichaceae bacterium
TCCTGCTGGCGGAACCAGTGACGAATCTTGCCGCGTGAACTGGCTGAACCGATATAGCCAAGCGCCGGATTGAGCCATTTGCGCTTTGGTTGTTCCTGTTTTTGGGTGATGATTTCTACCTTGTCGCCATTATGCAGTTTGGTATCCAGCGGCACGATAACACCATTGACCCTGGCACCTGTGCAACGGTGTCCGACGCTGGTGTGTATCGCATAGGCAAAATCGAGTGGGGTTGAGCCTTTGGAAAGATCCAGTATGTCGCCTTTTGGAGTTAGCACGAAGACACGATCAGGGAATATTTCAGCGCGGAAGTCTTCCAGCAATTCAGTGTCATCGTCGTTGCTTTCGAGCAGGCGACGCAGTGAACTGACCACGCGCTCCATTGCGGCATCCTGCCCGCCGCCTTCCTTGTAGCGCCAGTGTGCGGCAACGCCCAGTTCCGCAAAGACATTCATATCCTGGGTGCGAATCTGGATTTCTACATAGCTGCCCTGTGGACCGATGACCACCGTATGCAGGGATTGATAGCCATTCGGTTTGCGATTCGCAATATAATCATCCAGTTCGGCAGGTACATGCTTCCATTTTTCATGAACTATTCCGAGGGTGCTGTAGCAGCTGTTAACCGTATCCACAATGACGCGCACGGCTCGTAAATCATAGAGCTGGTCAATCGAGAGGTTTTTGCGCTGCATTTTTTTCCAGATGCTGTAGATATGTTTTGGTCGTCCAAAGACTTCGGCATCAATACCTTTGCTTTTTAGTAGTTCCTGGAGTGTTTTGGTGAAGTTTTCGACATAAGCCTCGCGTTCCAGACGCTTTGCATCCAGCGATTTTGCAATCTGCTTGTAGGTGGCAGGTTCCAGATAGCGAAAGGAAAGGTCTTCCATCTCCCATTTGAGCTGACTCACGCCCAGACGGTTTGCCAGCGGCGCAAAAATGTCCATAGTCTCCTGCGCCACTGCGCGTCGCTCCTCGGCATCGGCATTGCGCAGCAGGCGCAGGTATTGCAAGCGCCAGGCAAGGTGTATCAGCACGGCGCGCACATCATCTACCATCGCAAGCAACATGCGACGCAGACGTTCTGCCTGTTCGGGGATGGGGGTGGTATTTTCTGAGGGCGACTTGAAGTTATGCAGCCAGCGCATATTTTTTACCAGCAGCGCAATCGTGTTGCTGAACTTTTCTTTGATTTCGTCAATTGAATAGCTGTCGGAGAGGCGCACATCGCTTAATACGGTAGCGATAAGCGTTACCTGATCGACCTGCAAATTACGCAGAATATCAGCAATATCCAGACTTAACGGAATATGCGAGTCACGATCAACAGAGGCGACCCCCAGCATCAGGTCAATAGCATGAATGAGTTGCTCTTTTTCCTTTTTGTTATCGCTGATCCAGAGGCGCTCGATCCATTCGGCGCGAGTGCGATCGCTGGTGTCACTTAACAGGCTATGTTGCATTTTTTACCACCATTCCCCATTTTAGTGCAAAAACAGCAAGGAATGAATCTTTTGAGCAATCAATACCCATCCCCCCTGTTTTTTATATATTTTTTATTATGACTTGCAGTTCATTCAAATCCTGAATGACTGCCGTAGGTGTTCTGCCACCCGGCCAGGGCTGCAAGGAGGGATTGTACCAAACAGCATGTAAACCTGCGCTTAACGCGCCCAATATGTCGCGCTGTGGATCATCCCCTACATACACCATTTGTTCGGGGCTAACTTCTGCCTGTCTGGCGGCTTCATGGAAAATATCCTGATGCGGTTTTGCCACGCCGACTTTTTCAGAAGAGAGTGCAAAATCAAACAGATGCCCCACGCCAATGTGATGCACATCGGCATTACCATTGCTGATTACGCCCAGTTTGTAGCGTTTTGAAAGTGCCTCAAGCTGTTCCAGCGCACCGTCAAAAAAAGTAACCTGATTACGCGCCAGCCAGAAAACCTCAAATCCGGGTTCAATCAGGCTGTCATCATAATTGACCTCGCTGGCAAGCTGCCGGGTCCAGCTTTTTCGCAGGGCGGTGAGGTTATGATGCAGCTCGGGGTGTGATTTCATATACGCGATTCGATGCTGAATTAGCGCATCCTCACTGTATTTTTGGGTGATCTTTGGGTAGTATGATTTCAGCCAGTCATAAAAACGCTGTTCGGCACGCTGAATCACGGGGTGGCATTCCCACAGAGTGTCATCTAAATCAAAAGCAATGCATTCTATTGTCATGGAGATCAACTATTGTGATTGAATTAATAAAAAACAAGATCCTTAAAAGCAAGATTTTTAAATTACTGATTGTTTCTTTGGCAGGGCTTGCCTGCTCACTGTTATCATTGCAGCTACAGGCAAAAACACTGGTGCTGGTACATGGTTTTCTTTCCGGCGATATGTATTGGCGTAGCTCGGGCTTTAGCAAGCCACTGCAAGCGGCAGGCTGGGTAGATGCGGGCAGCTATAATTTCGATCCACGCGGGATGTTAATCCCGCGCGGGATTAATTTAAAGAAAGATATTTTTATCACGGTAAATCTTCCCTCAGAAGCAAATCTGCAAATTCAGGAAGGCATACTGCTGCAATACATGCAGCATCTTTACATGATCCGCAAGGAACCGATAACCCTCATAGGGCATTCTGCGGGCGGCGTGGTGGCAAGGTTGTATGTGATTGATCCGGCGCATATTCCGGTGAAGGCGCTGATTACGATAGCGTCACCCCATCTGGGAACGCCCACAGCAAATATCGCTTATCTGGCAGAGAAAACCCCGCTTGGGATGATGGCAAGCATTGCGGGCGAAGACACACTCTCAAATGCACGCGGTTTGCTTTCTGATTTAAAAGAGGAGGCACCCGGCAATTTTTTACACTGGATGAATCACCAGCCACACCCAAATATTCACTACGTTTCGATTATTCGTAAAAATGACAGCATCACAAAACCCGCCAAATTTGACTATATCGTGCCACCTTTTAGCCAGAATATGAATAATGTCTGGGCATTGCGGGGAGCTTCCGGAGTTGCCTACAGCAATGAGAGTCATGCACTGAATGGCAATGATGGCCTGATTGTGCTGAATGTTTTAAATAGCATTTACAAAAAATAGCTGGTAGTGGGATCAAATCTGTATTTGCAGGTTAGCTTCCTTCCTGCGTGATCGTTGGGCTTCTTCGTTCCTCAGCGCCAACCTGCCTGGCTTATATAGTAGTTTCTGAACTCCGAAACTTGAGTTAAACCTGTTGATTTGAGCAGACAGGGCAGTTGGGGTTTTTGGGGACGCGCACGCTCTGCCATTCCATATTCAGACCATCAAAGAGCAATAGCTTGCCATTGATATTTTCTGTTTCGCCAAGCAGGAGCAAAATCGCCTGTAGTGCCTGCATGGTGCCGATAACGCCTACCACGGGAGAGAGTACGCCTTCCATTGCACAGGTTTCGGTGGTTTCGTATTCTTCCTTGTAAAGACACTGGTAGCAAGGCCCTCCCGAGCCTGGCAAATAACTGGCGAGCTGACCTTCCATGCGGATTGCCGCAGCAGAGACCAGAGGTGTTGCGGTTTTTACACTTACGCGATTAATCATAAAGCGAGTAGGGAAATTGTCGCTGCAGTCCAGAATCAAATCCGCTTTTTGGGCATACGCCTCAAGTTCTTCTTCATCCAGTTGCCAATCCAGTGCCTCGACATCGCAATCCGGATTGATTTCAGCGATGCTGCGTTTGGCAGAAAATGCCTTTAATTCGCCAATATCGCGGCTTTTGTGAATAATCTGACGTTGTAAATTAGAATCTTCAACCTGGTCAAAGTCGCTAATTATCAGTTTACCAATGCCCGCGGCTGCCAGATACAGGGCTGCGGGCGACCCCAGCCCCCCCATGCCAATTATCAGGACGCTTGAGTCGAGTAGTTTTTGCTGTCCTTTTTCACCAATTTTGGCAAGTCGTATCTGTCGGGCATAGCGACTCTTGTCTTTATCATTCATACCCATCCCCCCTGTTTTTTACATATTTTTGTATAGTCTGTTTCTGTTCTCGGTCCTCTGTCTTCTGTCTTCTGTCCTCTGACCACACCATCCCCCCCTTTTTTTATACTTTTTTGCCTTGTGTCTAAACTGAATACTCTTTGAGTGCAGAGTAAATATCATTTGAGTTTAAGCGCGTGAAATAATCTTCCTCGCTTAAATTAAAATTACCGCAGGCTTCATACCAGCTCATATTGCCAAGCCACTTTGCTGAAGTGACGCTTCCCTGTGGTTTTCTTGGGATAAGGTAACAAACGCCTGCCCGATAAAGCAGATTATAAGCCTGCTTAAGCGTATGAAACTGATTAATCTTCTCCCATGCTGCCCTGGCTGAGCGGAAACGTTCTACCGCAAGCGGGTAGTTTTCCCTGCCGCCATTGTGAGCCCAGCTGTTTTGCTCTATCGCAAACGAGTCTTGATTGATAAAGCCGTGAATATGCAGTTGGTTGACTGAAGCGCCTGCGCCCAGACTATTGTAGGAAAGTCCGAAGCCGCTGATGTGTGTTTCGATATGCAAGGCAAGATTCCAGATCATTTGATGCGTTTTTTCATCAAGAAACTGTGCTTTCTTTTGTGCCGCATCAATAACAATTAATAAATGATAGGGTGCAAAAGGAAACTTTTGATACATTATTTGCAGGTCAGTCTCCTCAAAGGTTTCTGTGCTTAAAATTTCCGCGCGTAGAAATGCCTTGGAGAAGTGGAATGCGTCATCATTAAATGGCTGTTTCAAACCACTGAAGGGAGCTTTTGAGGAGCGTTCTGGACGCAGCGCGCGAAAAGGGTTGCAGGTGCATTGCCAGGCATGGATGCGGCGAGTTTTCCAGACGCCGTATTGGCTGATTCCCTGCGCTTTCAGTGTATTTATAATCAGCAAGTCATCTTTGGGGGCGCGCAGGTCGGGATTATTGAGTATGTGATCAAAGCTGGCTTGCAGTTTTGCTGCGAGGGCATGATGCAATTGCTGGTTTTGCATGCTGTTGGCAAGCACAAGGATGAATGTTCCAGGCTCATCCCTGTTAAGCAGGGTAGCCAGGCGGCTTTCGAAGTTCTCCCTGAAAGCCGCTGTATCTGATGAAAGTAGCAAGCCCGCGCGCTTATTTTGCCGCCGACAGCATGTTTATTTTTTGCAGGTCGGTGAGAATATGCGCTGCTTCATTGAGAAATACGTCAACAGGTTTTTTTGTAAAAATGTCGTCATTTTCTTTTTCCTGGGCATCGCGTAATTCTTTCATGGTTTTGTAGGCAGGTTTGCCATCAAGAGCCTGTAGCTGGTTTTCAAGCTTCAAGAGTTTCTTGTTGAACAATTTGCGCTTGGCTTTACGTTTTGCAAGGTTGAGTGATACTGATTTCTCATTACCCGCATCCACCAGTAATTTCAGGCGTTTTACGGTAGCCACATATTTGGGCGTGTGTTGTTTGCGTTTTTCTGATTTGGCTTTGGCTTGTGCTATTGCTTTCTTGTCAAAAGCATGACTGAACCTTTTATGTGGAGCCTCCGGGATTTTGCGCCAGGGCAGGGCGTTTTTGTAGGCTCTTTCTCCAAGCTCGGCATCAATTTTGGGCAGGTTCCAGCTTATATCAGGAATAACCCCCTTGTGCTGCGTGCTTTCACCGTTAACACGGAAAAACTGTGCTGTTGTGATTTTCAGTTGCCCCAGTGGTTTGTCGAACTTTTTGCGGGTGTAGGAATTTAGGGGAAGGATGGTCTGCACCGTACCTTTACCAAAGGTTGTTTCACCGATAATAATGCCACGTCCATAATCCTGTATTGCGCCAGCAAAGATTTCTGATGCTGAGGCGCTGCCCTTGTCAATCATAACCGCCATGGGACCACGGAATACTACGCTGGAATCTTCATCACGAAGAATGTCTGTGCGTCCGGTGGTGTCGTTTATTTGTACCACGGGACCTTTCTCAATAAATAGTCCGGTCAATGAGACAACTTCGCTCAGGGAGCCGCCACCGTTGCCGCGCAGGTCGATAATTAATTCATCTATGCCTTCTTTTTCAAGTTCCAGCAGCAATTTTTTTACATCACGGGTTGTGCCGGCATAGTCTTTGTCGCCCCGGTTTCTCGCCTTAAAATCAATATAAAAAGAAGGCAGCTTAATGACGCCAACCCGCGCTATTTTGCCGTTTTCCTTTTTGACCTCGATAATGCGTTTGCTTGCCGCCTGATGCTCCAGCTTGATTTTGTCGCGCACGATAGAGACAAGCTCCGGTTTGCCACTCAAGCCGGTTTCGTGCGGTAAAATCGAAAGAACCACGGTGCTGCCTTTTTTACCACGAATGATATTGACAACATCGCCAATGCGCCAGCCAATGATATCCTGTATGGTGCCGTTCTTGCCCTGCCCAACCCCGATAATCCGGTCACCGGGTGATATTTTGCCAGAGAGATCAGCAGGACCGCCGGGAACAACGCTGATTATTTTGGTGTATTCTTCGTCTGTTCTTAGTACCGCACCAATACCGCTCAGCGAAAGGCTCATATTTATATCAAACTGTGCCGACGACCTTGGCGACAGATAGGATGTATGCGGTTCAATCGCGCTCGCATAGGCATTTACAATGGTTTGAAATAATTCATTCGGTTTTATCTGGTCCGTTCTTCTGGCTATGTTCAGATAGCGTTTTTTTAGTGTTTTTATTGCTTCCTGCGGCTTTTTGTCTGCCAGTATCTGGTTGATATAGTCGTTTTTCAAACGCTTTTCCCAGAGCGCATCAAGTGCCTTTTTGTCTTTTGCCCAGGGGGCTTCCCTGCGGTCAAACCGATATGTGTCGTTGCCATTGAGGTCAAGCGGTTTGCTGATGCGGTTTGCAGCATAGTGTGAGCGCTCTTTTACCCGCTGTTGATAGATTTTAAAAATATTGACGCCGGGTTTTGTGTTGCCTTTTTCTATATAATCGTCGATTTCATGCTTATATTTATTAAAACGGTCGATATCTGCTTGTGTAAAGTAGATTCTGCTGGGATCCAGTTCCTTGATGTACTGCTTTAAAATAATCTCGGAAAAATGATCATCGAGTTTGAATTTTTTGTAATGATAACGCTTCAGCATCGTATTGATCATTTTTAGCTCAAAAGCGTGTCGGGGCGTAAGTTCTGCAACCTTTACTGGTGACTGCTTTTCCTGAACACCGGCTTCCTTGGCTTTGGCTTCACTGATTATGGTGCCGCCGCTACTGGGCGGATTGCCCAGGCATCCGCTAATAATCGTTAGCAATCCCAGGAATAAGAATAATCTGAAAAAAGTAGTACGCAAAAATGGAAAATATTGTGTTGTCATTATATCTTTCTACTTCACTGTCCGGTTTTATTTAGCTGAAGCTGTAAGCCAATGCCTGCTGATTCAGGGTTTTATACTTTACGATTAAGCACTTTGACTAAGCACCTTGATTAAGCGCAAAAAGCATGTAAAAAATGCAGTTGGCACTATACCACTGATAAATGCAAAAAACTAATCTGTGTGCTTGAGTTGTCGTTTATTTGCAACACCTTTGCGAAAAGTTTTCTGTTTTGCCAGCAGATGCTCTAAAGAGCCTTTTTGTTTCGCTTGAACAAAGTCTTTGTTTAAAGAATCAAAAACGCTTTGCCGATCGTATAAAAACACCTCTGTTAATACGTTATAGAGTAATTTATAGAGGCGTGTCAAAGCGATTTTCCATGTACTTTGTGTGGTAGCATAGAAATGATCGGATAATCGCATAAAACGATAAAAGGGAGAATAGCCATCCGTCTCAAATTTGTCATCCATTCCATAAAGAATCAGCTTGAGTGTGTGTTTAAAGCGTCCTGAATTTGCGATCATATCCCAGTAACGCGCAAAACGGTTGACTCGTTGCAAGGTAAAAAAATCAATATCGCGTGTGCTCAATATATTATAGGGCGCGCTGCTCCTGTAACGCATCCTGTATGCTTTATCGTGACGATTTATGGGGGCGCCACGCAAGCGTTTCAGAATGCCCAGCTGTATCTCATGTGGTTTTAATGCCACAAGCTGATCAAAACTTTTGGCAAAATTATCCAGCGTATCGCCCGGCAGACCAAAAATTAAATCCGCATGTAAATGTGCTCTGCTGTTCTCCCTTAGCCAGATTAAATTTTCGCAAGTTTTTTGATTGTCTTGCCTGCGACTAATTAATGACTGAATTTCAGGGTCAAATGTTTGCACGCCAATTTCAAACTGCAAGGAGTTCTCGGGAAAGCGTTGGATAACCTGCTTTAAGCTCTCAGGCAAATTATCCGGTATGACTTCAAAATGCAGGTAGAGTTGATCTGTCATTCTTTGCAGAAAAAATTCCAGTATGCGGACACTGGTACTCACCTTGAGGTTAAAAGTTCGGTCAATAAATTTAAAATTGCGCGCACCGCGTTGGATGAGCCTGTCCATTTCCTCAAGAAAAGTGGATAAGGCAAAAGCCCGGGATGTTTTATCGAGGGCGGAAAGACAAAATTCGCACTTAAACGGGCAGCCGCGTGATGCCTCGACATAAATCAGGCGATTCCTGATATCTTCGTCGGTGTAGTATTGATAAGGTGTTTGCAGTTGCTCCAGTGGCACTACTTCGCCTTTGATTATTTTGTTGAGCGGTGCTTTTCCGGCAAGAATATCATCACAGAGTCTTTTAAAACTGATTTCGCCTGCACCCTGAATGGTATAATCCGCCAGTTCCACTATATCTGGAACATCGGGGTAGTGACTCACTTCCGGTCCGCCCAGAACGATGCAGGTCTGGGGTGATATCTGTTTGATTAACTCGATGATTGCGCCTGTTTCAACGACATTCCAGATATAAACACTAAAACCAATAATGCGCGGATTCAGGCTGAGCAGCTTCTCGGCAATGTCCAGCGGACGTTCCTGAATGGTAAATTCTCTGATTAATGCCTGAGCTTGCAATTCGCCCAGATTGGCAAACAAATAACGCAAGCCGAATGCAGAATGCATATAGCGCGAGTTCAGCGTGCTTAAAATAATAGCAGGTTGTTGGCTTAACAATAATAGAGCTTCCGTCAAATTCAGGCTATCATACTCTCTCCATAAATAGAGTAACAGTGAATCACGTGAAAAAAATAGGCATTGTCGGTGCAACCGGTTATACCGGCGTAGAATTATTAAGAATCCTCGCAACCCACCCTGATGTAGAAATCGGCTATGTTACATCGCGTTCAAATGCAGGTATGCGAGTGGATGCCATGTTTCCCAACCTGCGTGGTTTTATTGATCTGCAATTTAGTGACCCGGACAGCAAAGCACTGGCTGAATGTGATCTGGTGTTTTTCGCAACGCCCAATGGTGTGGCAATGAAACATGTACCAGAGCTGTTAAAGGCAGGTACAAAAGTTATCGATCTGGCAGCAGACTTTCGTATCAAGGACGTTGAGCTATGGAGCAAATGGTACGGCATGACCCACGCCTGCCCGGATTTGCTCGCGCAGGCAGTTTATGGCTTGCCTGAAATAAACCGGAAAGAAATAAAAACTGCGAGCCTGCTGGCTAATCCGGGTTGTTATCCTACCGCAGTCACTCTGGGGCTGTTACCACTGATTAAAAGCAGTGCCATTGATCTGGAAAGCATTATCGCTGATACCAAATCCGGAGTCAGTGGCGCTGGCAAGGGTGCTAATGTAGCCACACTATTTAGCGAAATGGGCGAAAGCTTCAAGGCTTATAATGTAAGTGGGCATCGTCACCAGCCGGAAATTGCACAAACGCTTTCCCTGCTTGGTGGTGAAGACATAGACCTCACATTTATACCGCATTTGCTGCCGATTATTCGGGGCATCCATGCAACCCTCTATGCAAAATCAGTCAGGCAGGCTGATTTGCAGGCAATCTTTGAAGAAACCTATAAGGACGAACCTTTTGTTGATGTACTGCCTCGCGGATCACACCCTGAAACGCGCAGTGTAAAATCATCCAATATGTGCAGGATCGCGGTTCACGAGCTATCCCAAAACGCTCAAATAGTGGTGTTATCAGTGATTGATAATCTGGTCAAAGGTGCAGCAGGTCAGGCCGTGCAAAATATGAATTTAATGCTAGGCTTAGAAGAGACCACAGCACTGGATCAACCCGCATTACTCCCATAGGTGAAGAAACACATGTTTGGCAAAAAAAAGAAACAAACGCAAGAAGTCTTACGCGCTCAAATTCAAACCCTCATAGGAGGCAACACCACTATTGAAGGCGTTGTCCACTTTAGCGGTGGTTTGCATGTTGTTGGGCAAGTTAATGGAAACGTCGAATCGAGCGACGTTGATTCCTTGCTTATTGTTAATGAGGGCGCTTTGGTCAAAGGAGATGTTAAAGTCAGCCATTTAATTGTCAACGGTCAAATAGATGGCAATGTCTATGTAAATGGAAAGGTTGAATTGTTTGATCGAGCCCGTATCAATGGAGATGTTCATTACAATTTGCTGGAATTGCCCGTAGGCGCCGAGGTTAACGGCAATCTTATACGCAATCCGCAACCGCAGGATACAGATTCAGATGGATTATAGGTGACGCTGTAATAAATAACGGACAGGGAATTATTGTGTCACCATAAAACCATATAAATGGGAGTTTTATCGTTTTTTTTCATAAATCAGGTTAGACTATCGGTATACGGTGGAAGTAATATACACAAACTGTGTGCTGGGTTACTCAATGTGCAGCTTGGATAGTGTCGCGTAATTCAACGTAATTTAACTTAATCCAGCAACGTAATCCAGCAACGTAATCCAGCATAGTGCCACGTTC